>NZ_JBEXSJ010000010.1:0-245148 GCF_040613535.1 Kribbella sp. NPDC006257 | reverse complement strand
GGCCGGCGCGCTCGCCGTCCCCGGCTGCGGCGCGGCGGGCGGCTCGGCACGGGTCCGTGAATGGAACCTGTTCGGTGGTGGTGACGGCGCCCGGCTGCTGCAGATCCATCAGCAGTTCGTTGCCGAACGCAAGGACATCGCCTTCCAGGCGCACACCCTAGCCTGGGGCCCGCCCTTCTACACCAAGCTCGCGATGTCCGCGGCCGGCGGCCGTGCCCCCGAGGTGGCCACGCTGCATCTGTCGCGGCTGCGGGGTTTCAGCCCGACGACCCTCCTCGATCCGATCCCGCTCGACCGGTTGACCGCGGCCGGCATCAACGAGGCCGACTTCCTGCCGAAGACCTGGAAACGCTGTCTCGTCGACGACAAGCTGTACGCCGTTCCGCTGGACCAGCATCCGTTCGTCCTCTACTACAACACCGACATCTGCCGGAAGGCCGGACTGCTCGGTGCCGACGGCCGGATCAAGGCGATCAAGGGTGTCGATGCCTTGATCGAGACGATGCAGGCGGTCAAGGAGACCACCGGCAAGTTCGCGGCCTCGGTCGAGACGACGAACCCGTGGCGGCTGTGGTGGACCCTGTACGGCCAGCTGGATGGACCGTTCTTCGACGAGTCGGGAACCCGCCTGGTGCTCGACGACGCGAAGGCTCTGGAAGCCCTTCAGTTGATGGCGAAACTCGCCGCCGACGGCCTGGTTCCGCGATCCTCGCCGTACCCCGCACTGGTGGCGATGTTCACCAACGGTGACGCCGGGCTGAGCTTCAACGGCGAGTGGGAGGTGACGACGTACGAGACCGCGAAGATGCCGTTCGGGATGGCGCCGTTCCCGCAGGTGTACGACGTACCTGCCTGCGCCGGTGATGCGCACACCTTCGTGATGCCGCACCAGAACGGCCGGAGCGCGGCCGATACGCAGGCCACCATCGAGTACATCGCCTGGATGCTGAAGCACAGCGTCGAATGGGCCGCCGGCGGGCACATTCCGGCGTACCAGCCGGTCGCCACGAGTGCGGACTACCTGGCGCTGAAGCCCCAGGCGGACTATCGCAGCGCGGCGAACCACGTGCTGCTGGATCCGGATGCCTGGTTCAGCGGTTCGGGCGCCCAGTTGCAGAACGAGGCCGGTGCCGCCTTCTCCGGCGTCTTCTCCGGACAGTCCACCCCGCGGCAGGCCCTCGACCAGTTCAAGGCCGCCGTTCAGAAGCTTCTCGACACCCCGTCCCCGGTCTGAGCGGAGCAGAAAATGGCCGAGCAAACCAGCCACCGCCCGTCGCCCGCACAGCCGTGGACCGAGAAGTGGGGCGGCCTCCTGTTCGTCACCCCGTTCCTCGTCTTGTTCGGGTTCTTCCTGCTCTGGCCGACCGTGGCCGGGCTCTGGAACAGCTTCTTCAACAAGAGTCTCGCCGGTGTCGGTGGGGAGTTCCTCGGCCTGGCCAACTGGCGCGAGGTCTTCGGCGACCCGGCCGTCTGGTCATCGCTGAAGAACACCTTGGTCTTCACCGCGATGAGCACTCCCCCGCTGGTCATCACCGCGTTGGTGATGGCGCTGCTGGCGAACCGGGCCGGAGTGTTCGGCTGGTTCCTGCGCTTCGCCTACTTCGCGCCGTTCGTGCTGCCGGCGACGGTGGTGACGCTGATCTGGGTCTGGATCTACCAGCCCGGATTCGGTCTGGTGAACGGACTGCTGACCTCGGCCGGGTTCGCCGAGATCGACTGGCTGAACACGGAGAACCGGGCCATGCTCGCCGTCGTCATCACCACGGTCTGGTGGACGGTCGGGTTCAACTTCCTGCTCTATCTTGCCGCCCTGCAAGGGATTCCCGAGCATCTCTACGAGGCCGCCTCGATCGACGGCGCCGGCGGCCGGCAGCAACTGTTCCGGATCACCCTGCCGCTGCTGCGCCGGACCACCGGACTGATCGTCGTCCTGCAACTGGTCGCGTCACTGAAGATCTTCGACCAGATCTACCTGATGACCGTCGGCGGACCGAACTTCTCGACCCGGCCGATCATCCAGTACATCTACGAGACCGGCTTCACCAGCTACCGGATCGGCTATGCCTCCGCGATCTCGTACCTGTTCTTCGTCGTGATCGTGATCGTTTCGATCGCCCAGTTCAAACTCTTCTCCGGCCGCAAGGAGGACCTCCGATGACAGCGCAGGCTGTGTCAGTCAGGCTCGCGGACAGCGGACCGGTCCAACCGCGGTTCGGCTTCGCCAAGGTCGCCCTGGGCACCGGGGCGGCACTGCTCGCCCTGCTCTGGCTGGTGCCGCTGCTGTGGGCACTGGACACTTCCCTCAAACCCGAGCCCGAGACGACCAGGACGCCGATCACCTGGCTGCCCGCCGCTCCGACCGCGGCGGCCTACAGCAGCGTTCTCGACCAGGGCTCGATCCTGCGGTGGTTCCTGAACAGCACGATCGTGGCGATCCTGGTGACCGCCCTGACCCTGCTCGTCTCGGTGCTGGCCGCCTACGGCTTCTCCCGTACGAGGTTCCCCGGCCGCAAGCCTCTGTTCGGTCTGCTGGTGGCCGGCATCCTGGTGCCGCCGCAGGTCCTGATCGTGCCCCTGTTCGCCGAGATGACCTCACTCCGGCTCGTCGACACCTACTGGGGAATCGTGCTGCCGCAGGTCGTCGCGCCGGTGATGGTCTTCGTGCTGAAGAAGTTCTTCGACGGAGTGTCGCGCGACTACGAGGACGCCGCCCGGGTCGACGGCGCCGGCCGGCTGCGGATCGTCTGGAGCGTGATGGTGCCGATGTCCCGGCCGATCCTCGGCGCGGTCGCCATCTTCACCTTCATCGGTGCCTGGAACAACTTCCTCTGGCCGTTCATCGTCACCACCGACCCGTCGATGATGACGATCCCGGTCGGGCTCGCGAACGTCCAGGGTTCCTACGGGCTGCGCTACGCACAAATCATGGCCTCCGCCGTCCTCGGCGGTCTGCCGCTACTGATCATCTACGCCCTCTTCCAGCGCCACGTGGTGCGGGGAGTCGGAGATGCGGGAGTCAAGGGATGAAGCGAATTCAGGCCGTACTGGGCTGTCTGCTGCTGCTGACCGCGCTGCTCACCCCACTGGGTGCGAGCGCACGGCCGGCCGCCGAACTGACCGGCGATCTCACCGCGCACGATCCCGCGCTGATTCGGGAGGGCAGCCAGTGGTATGTCTTCTCGACCGGTGACGAGGCCATCGGGGGCGGCGCTGTTCAGATCCGGCGGTCCAGCGACGGCCAGCACTGGACCCGGGCCGGCACCGTGTTCGGCCGGATTCCTGCCTGGGTGTCCGCCGAGGTTCCCGGGGTGAAGACCCTGTGGGCGCCGGAGATCGTGAAGCACGGCAGCACGTTCTACCTCTACTACGCCGCATCGACGTTCGGCTCGAACCGGTCGGCGATCGCGCTGGCCACCAACACGACGCTCGACCCGAACAATTCGGCGTACCGGTGGGTCGATCGTGGCCTCGTGCACCGGTCGGTGTCGTCGGACGACTACAACGCGATCGATCCGGGCATCGTCAACGACGCCCAAGGGACGCCCTGGATGGCCTTCGGGTCGTTCTGGAGCGGGATCCGGATGATCAAGCTGCAGTGGCCCTCCGGCCTGGCCGCTCCCGGCCAAGGGGCGCCGTTGCGGCTGGCCGACCGGCGGGTGCCGCCGAACGCGATCGAGGCGCCGTACGTCGTCTCCCGCAACGGCTGGTTCTACCTGTTCACGTCGTTCGACTTCTGCTGCCGTGGCACCGACAGCACCTACAAGATCGCCATCAGCCGGTCCCGCTCGGTGACCGGCCCGTACGTCGACAAGGCCGGCAAACCGATGCTCGAAGGCGGCGGCACCATCCTCCTGAGCAGCACCGGCCGCAAGATCGGTCCCGGCGGCCAGTCCGTCTTCGGCGACCTGCTGGCCCACCACTATTACGACGCGAACGCCAACGGAGCCATTCGCTTCGACATCCGCCAACTCAGCTGGGGATCCGACGGCTGGCCCAGCATCCGCTGAGCCACGCCCCGCACCCCCACCACGACAGGAGCCACCCAGTGACCTCTGCCTCTCTCGTCCTCGATCCCGCCTTCCGGATCGCCGCGGTCAACCGGCGGATCTTCGGTTCGTTCGTCGAGCACATGGGCCGTTGTGTCTACACCGGGATCTACGAGCCCGGACACGCCACCGCCGACGAGGACGGGTTCCGCAAGGACGTCCTCGAACTCACCCGCGAGATCGGCGTCTCGCTGGTGCGTTATCCCGGCGGCAACTTCGTCTCCGGCTATCGCTGGGAGGACGGTGTCGGCCCGCGTGAAGACCGGCCGCGCCGGCTCGACCTGGCCTGGCACAGCATCGAGACCAACCAGTTCGGTCTCGCCGAGTTCGACCGCTGGTGCGCCAAGACCGGGGTGGAGCCGATGATGGCGCTCAACCTCGGCACCCGCGGTGTCCAGGAAGCACTCGACCTGCAGGAGTACGCGAACCATCCCGGCGGCACCACACTGTCCGATCTGCGCGGGCAGCACGGCGCCGAGACGCCGTACGGCATCAAGTTGTGGTGCCTGGGCAACGAAATGGACGGGCCGTGGCAGGTCGGTCACAAGACCGCCGTCGAGTACGGGCGGCTCGCGGCCGAAACAGCCCGCGCGATGCGGATGATCGAGCCGGACCTGGAGCTGGTCGCCTGCGGTTCGTCGTCCCGGGCGATGCCGACCTTCGGGGCCTGGGAACGCGACGTGCTGCGGGAATGCTACCCGTTCGTCGACCACATCTCGGCCCATGCCTACTACAACGACGAAGAGGGTGACACCGCCTCGTTCCTGGCCTCGGCCGTCGACATGGACCGCTTCATCGACGCGGTGGTGGCCACCGCGGACCACGTCGCGGCCGAACTCAAGACCGACAAGAAGATCACCATCTCCTTCGACGAGTGGAACGTCTGGTACGGCGATCGCTCGCGGCGCACGGACGGCCCCGGCGACCAGTGGGAGGTCGCGCCGCGGCGGATCGAGGACGAGTACAACGTCACCGATGCCGTTGTCGTTGGCAACCTGTTGATCTCGCTGCTGCGGCACAGCGACCGCGTCGGCGTGGCCTGCATCGCCCAGCTGGCCAACGTGATCGCGCCGATCATGACCGAACCCGACGGCGCCGCCTGGCGGCAGACGACCTTCTACCCGTTCGCCATCACCTCCCGGCTGGCCGCGGGACAGGTCCTGCGCCTCGAGCTCGAATCCCCGCTGATCAGCACCGCGAAGTACGGCGAGGTGCCGACCGTCGACGCGGTCGCCACGTACGACGAGGAGTCCGGCGAACTGGCCGTTTTCCTGGTCAACCGCTCGATCGACGGACCCGTCGAGGTCACCGTCGACACCTCCCGTACGCCGGTCACCGGCGTACGGGAAGCGGTCGGGATCCACGACGACGACCGGGACGCCTCCAACACCGCAGCACACCCGGACCGCGTCACCCCGAAGCCCAACGACTCACTTCGCCTGGACGGCAGCACAGTGACCATCACCCTGCCCGCCACCTCCTGGACAGCCCTCAGCCTCACCACCCGCTGACAAGCTGCAACTGCCCTACCCGCTTGAAGATCTCGAACGCGAGCACGTCCACGCAAGGCGCAGCGGACCGGTTTCCGGTCCGCTGCCCTAGCGCTCAGTCGATACCGTGGCTCACTTGCCGCTGTGTGGGGTGATCTCGAAGAAGGCGAAGTCGGCGGGCAGGTGGGCGGTGTGGGAGTCGACGGCGGCAAGGCCGGTGAAGGCGCCGGTGAATCGCAGGGCGCTGCCGTAGTCGTCGGAGAGAACGGACGCGTCGCGGGGGTGACCGACGTCTTGCCACTTCTCGCCGTCGAGCGACACCGAGAACTGCAGGTTCGCGTTGTCCAGGGTGCCGCGCAACTGCAGGGGCGCGTTGACCTCGATGTCTGTCACCTGTTCGGTGTAGCGGCCGTCGTCGGAGCTTGCGAGGACGACGCGGGGACCGGCTTCGTGGCCGGTGATGCCGAGGAAGAAGTGCGTGGTGGTGTCGTACCAGAAAACCAGACCTGCATGCTGTCCGGGGAACTCCGGCGCGCATTCGATCGAGGTCGTCACCACGACCTGGGTGCTTGTCAGCCGTTGCGCCACCAGACTCAGCGCGAACCGCGACCGCAGGCTCTGGCGTCCGCGCAGCCGCAACCAGCCTGGGCGTTCGGTCAAGGTCACCCAGTTCGGCGTCATCGGCTGACGCAGTGAACACCAGTCGACAGACAGCGAAGTCTCCTCGAACTCATCGCGCTGCACCGATGGGATCACGTCCTCGCGACCTGTACCGGCGGGCAGTTGGACCTCTGTTTCAGGCCAGTGGGTGCCGTTGGTGAGGCGGAGCCAGCCTTCGTCGGTCCAATGGACTCGTTGGAGGCAGGTTTCGCGGCCGAGCATGGACCGGCGCTCGCCCCGGGCCAGCACCGGCCGGCTCGCGAGGTGGACCAGATACCACTCGCCGGTCGGCGTCTGCACGATCTCGCCGTGGCCGGCCTTCTGGAGCGTCAACCCGGGGTTGTCGCGGGACGTCAGCAAGGAGCCGTCCGGATCCAGGACGTACGGACCGTCGATGGCACGGGATCGCGCCATCAGGATCCCGTGGTTCCAGCCGGTGCCGCCCTCGGCCAGCATCAGGTAGTACCAGCCGTCGCGCCGGTACAGGTTCGGCCCTTCGACCAACTCGTCATCGGTCAGGATCAGGCGCTGCTCCCCCACCAGACGGCCACCGTCGAGATCGACTTCCTGGAGCACGATGCCGGCGAACGGCGACCGGTCCGGCCGGGCGTCCCAGGTCATGTTGACCAGCCAGCTCCGCCCGTCGTCGTCGTGGAAGAGGGACGGATCGAAGCCGCCGCCGCCGAGCTGTACCGGCTCCGACCACGGTCCCGTGATCGATGCCGCGCTGACCAGGAAGATGTCCAGGTCCTTGAACGGGCCGGCCGTCGTGTACACCACGGCGTACACGAGCCAGAACCGGCCGTCGTGATGGCTCAGTGACGGCGCCCACACCCCGCCGGAGTCCGGTACGCCGCGGAGCGGCAACATCCGGTTGCCGGTCAGGGCGTGCCCGATCGGCCGCCAGTCGCGCAGATCGCGAGAGTGATGGAGCCGGATTCCCGGGGACCACTCGAACGTGCTGTTGGCGACGTAGTAGTCGGCGCCGACCCGGAGGATCGACGGATCCGGATGGAAGCCGGGCAGGATCGGGTCCGGACGGTTGCGGTGGTCATCTCAGCCTGATTCTTCGAGGCCCGACCGGACATACTGAGGTCGAGCGGAGGTGGGACAGATGGTCGAGGCGGTTCGGTCCGGGCCGACGATGGCGGTGGTCGCGCGGATGGCCGGGGTCTCGGTGCCGACAGTCAGCAAGGTGGTGAACGGCCGTGGCGGAGTCGCGGCCGCGACCCGGGACCGGGTCGCGGAGGCTCTTCGGCAGGTGGGTTATCTGCGCGAGCCCAGCACGCCGTTCGACCAGCGTGGCTCCGGGCGACTCGTGGACGTCGTCATGCATGGGTTGCGCAGCAGCTACGCGGCCAACGTGCTCGGTGGGATCGAAGCGGCGGCCCGCGAAACCGGTCTCGACGTGGTCGTCGCGGCCTCCGAGGCCGAGCAGAGCCACCGCGAGTCCCCCGCCGGGGGCTGGCTCGACCATCTGATCGACCGCGGCACCGGCGGCGTTCTCCTCGTTCTCGTCGAGACGACGTCCGCGCAGCATGAATGGCTCACCCACTTCGGCATACCGTGCGTCGTCGTCGACCCGATCACCAGCCCGCCCGACGGCGTACCGACCGTTGCCGCCAGCAACGAGAAGGGCGGGTACGACGCCACCCGGCACCTGCTCGAGCTCGGGCACACCAGGATCGCCCATCTCGGCGGCAGCGCGCCGAAGCTCTGCGCCCGGTCCCGGCTGGCCGGATACAGGTCCGCCCTGGCCGACGCCGGAATGGACGTACCGGCCGGTTATCAGCCCGACGGCAACTTCCAGGAAGCCCGGGCGCAGGCGGAGATGGACCGGCTGCTGGCCCTCCCCGAACCGCCCACGGCGGTGTTCGCGGCCTCCGACCTGATGGCGATCGGTGTCTGCCGCGCGATCCGCGCGCACGGCCTGCAGGTCGGCCGTGATATCAGCGTGGTCGGCTTCGACGACGTCGAAGAGGCCCGCGTCACGGTCCCGGCCCTGACCACCGTCCGGCAGCCACTCGTCGACATGGGCCGGACCGGCCTGGACCTCCTCGCCCGCAGCATGCGCGGCGAGGAGGTCACCGGCCACGTCGAACTGCGTACCGAACTCGTCGTCCGCGAGTCCACCGCGGCTCCCCGTCAACGGCCTGTGAAGAGTACGACGGTCGTCCGGGGCGGCACGTCGATCGACCGTCGCAGTGGCACGTCCTGACCGGTACGAAGGTCTTTGCCGAGACCGGTGCCTGACGGTCTCCAGCTGAACGTGCGGTCCTTGCTGGTGTTCATCGCGACCTGATAGCCGGCGTACTCCAGGACGTAGAACGGCGCTCGCCCGACCTCGATCTTCTCGATCCCGACCGTGGTCCCGCCGAGCGCCGGGTCCATGTCGTCCGGGACGGGCGCCAGATAGAGGCGCTGGCCGGCGTACACCTGGTGCAACGTCGGGCCGGGATACCTCCAGCCACCCGCCGGTACGGTCGAGGCTGAGCCGCTGTCGTTGATGGCGAAATCCCAGCACACCCAGTCCTGGACCGTGTAGGTGTTGGCCGGGTCCTTGTCGAACACCGACCGCTCCCGGATCGTCCCGGACCGCTCGGACTGAGGCGTCACCAGATGCACGCGGGCGTAGTCATTCACGGCCTGCTTGGCCCGCCAGTACAGCGAGGCATAGAAGATCTCCGCACCGCGCTTGATCGCCACCGCGCCGGCCTCCTCGTCGGTAAAGACGAAGTCCGGCCGGTCCCACCCGCCTGGCAATCGCTCGGGTGAAGCGGGCAGGTTCTGGAACACCGGTAGGTCCCGGGCAATGAAGTGGAAGGCATTCAGCCCGACCCGGCGGCCGGTGTTCGACACCAACAGGTCGAGCTGCGGCGCCAACTGCCCGTCCGCGACCATCTGCTGTGCCCAGCCCACGATCCGGCGGTCCTGCAGTACCGCGGCCGCCTCGAGTGGATGCCCGTCCCATGCGGTCCGCTGTGCATAGACCATGTCGCCTGGGTAGTGCTCGTTGCGCCAGCCGATCATCTGCTCCAGCCGCATCGCGCGCTTGCCGTCCTCGTCCTCGGCCGGATGCCGGAACCACCCCCTGGTGTGGATGATCTTCAGTAGCTGGTCGCGCAGCCGCTCGTCGTCGGTCGCGTCCGGTCCACCGGTCACTGACTCGTACATGGCAATCAGCCAGTCCGTCACCTCGCCGTACGTGCCGACATAGCCGAGCTCGCGGGTCAGACCGGCGGAGGACACGACGTGGTAGTCGTGCCCGAGCGTCCACGTCTTGCTACCGTCCTCTCGCTCAGGCCCGCGCCAGGGCTCGAGACCGACGCTCTCGTAGAGCCAGCTCCTGGCCGTCGACTCCGGCCAGGCATCCGCCGGCGACAGCAGCCGCAGCCCGCGATTGGCCTGGTAGATCCCGATCGACGTGATCTGCGCCTGATTGGTGTAGTGCCGCTGATGCTGCCGCCAGTACTCCCGGCTCGCGAGCAACATCTCCCGGTACGCCGTTCTGCGCGGCACCGGATCGGCCTGGACCGGGGGTGGGGCGCCGACTTCGATGTCGTCGAACCAGGCCGTGTCCCCGTTCGCCGTCGCCATCCAGAACTCGAACTCCACCGCTCCGTCGGGCACGTCGATCGTTGCCCCGACCGTTTGCCACTCCCCCGATCCGGTGGGCCGGTACACATTGTGATCGCCCCCGATGAAGGCGTTCTGTGCGTTCCAGAACAGCAGGTTGACGTGTGCGGAAGCCACCGCCGGAGCGGCCTTCACCCAGCAGGAAAAGGTCAGTTGCCCTGGGCCCACTTTCGTCCGGCTCGACGGTGTGATCAGCATCGACCCGCCCGCGTTCGCGCTGATCTTCAACGAGGCCGCACCACCGTGGGCAACGGTCGTGTCCCGGCTGAAGGTCCCCTTGTTCGCCCAGCCCGCGGGATTCCAGCCCGCCGGACGGTCACTGCCGACCTCGAAGCCAGGGTTCATCACGTCCGTGCCGCCCGGCGTCACGAACTTGTCCAGCTCCGGCTGGAGGTCGTCCCACAGCGTCATCAGGGCGAGCCCGACCCGGCCGAATCCCTGCCACTGCTGGTCGGAGTCCGTCATTACCTTGCTGTCTGCTTTCCACGCCAGATAGCGGCCGTCGATGGCCTGGCACACCTTCGACAGCGTCAGCGGATTCCGGTACGCCGGACTGCCGGGCCAACGGTAGCCCTCGGCGAGCGTGGTGTATCCCCAGGCGTCCAGGCTGGCCGGATTCACCGCGTACAGGAGTGCGTTCTGGTCGTCGAGGACGCGTTTGCGGATCCGCGCGATCATCTCGTTGTCAGTGTTCTGCCGAGTCGCGGGTGGGGCGGCCTGGCCGAAGTTGTCACCGTTCGGCGGCTCGAAGTACGGCGTGGTGTGCGTGTAGACGCGGTACAGGCCGCGCGACGGTGTGGTCATCGGGCGGTAGAAGCTGTCTTGGTTGCCGTAGGCATAGATCCGGCCCATCGCCCGGATCTCCAGCTCAACCGCCCGGCGTCCCTGGGTGACGAACTCCGGCAACGGCAACGTGTGCAGGAAGAACCGGTCCGCCAGCCGCGGGTGCTGGCTCATCTGGTCGGCCTGGTCGAGCACCGACTGGTCGAACCAGCCGAGCACCTTGCCATCGATGAAGAACTGCAGGCGCCATTCGTGATCGGCGTCTGCGAACTCGCTCCCGAAGAGCTTCACCGACGCGTACGTCGTACCGGTTGCGGCCACGGCCACGGTGAATCGCACGGTCCCACCCCACCAGTCGGCGGGATCGCGCGGGTTGAGGACCCTGGCGGCCTGGCCGAGACCACCGCGGATGACATCGGACAATTCGGCGGCGACGGCGTGTGCGCGCTCCGACCCAGGCACACCGAACTCCAGCACGTCCAGAAGGCCCGCTCCAGTCGCCGCTGCGCCGGGCTGCGCTGTGGTCCAGGTGAACCCGCTCGCCACCGCGGTCGCCATCCCTGCCTTCAGCAAACTTCTCCGGTCGATACTCGTCACCAGGAAACCCCTCCACGGGTCGAAAAGCGGGATAACGTTTTCCTGTCGGGGAAGCTAGAACGCCACTGTTGACCCCGTCAAGCCGTCGCAGCCGATGGAAAGTTTCGCTCGCCCCAACCCGGCACGGTCCTTCGCCAGGGACTTGTCAACGCCGTTTCGCCCTTGTACGTTGCGGGAAAGCGTTTGCCTATCCATCCCCCGAAGGAGGTCATCGTGGGCATCAGTGTGAGCACCAGAGCACCCGGGCAAGAGCCCGGCGTCCGTGCTCCCCGACCCGTCGACGCCCAGCCGGACCATCCGCCGACGCAACGGACGAGACGGGCTCGCGAGCGGTCCGGGCGCGGTCCGCAGCTCGCCCTGCTGGTCCTGGCGGTGCCCGCGGTCGCCTTCTTCGTCGTCTTCAGCTACGCCCCGATGGCCGGCCTGGTGGTGGCCTTCAAGGACTTCGACGTCAACCTGGGGATCTTCGGCAGCCCCTGGTCGGGGCTCGACAACTTCCGCTACTTCTTCAGCTCCGGCGATGCCCCGCGGATCCTGGTCAACACCCTGTTCCTCAACATCTTGTTCCTCGCCGCGACGATGACCGCGGGGATCACGTTGGCTGTCATGCTCAATGAGGTCCGTCACAAGCTCTTCAAGCGGTCCGTGCAGTCGGTGATCTTCTTCCCGTACTTCGTCTCGCCGATCGTGATCAGCATCATTCTGCAAGTCCTGCTGGCCGGGGTCGGTGGGAACGGCGGCGCGGCGAACGACCTGCTCAAGGTGTTCAACCTGCCTCAGGTCAGCTGGTACACCGAGCCCGGCCCGTGGCCGTGGATCCTCACGACCGTCAAGATCTGGCAACTCGGTGGCTACCTCAGCATCATCTTCCTGGCGGCGATCACCTCGATTCCCGAGGAGGTGTACGAGGCCGGCCTGATGGACGGCGCCTCCCGCGCCCAGATGGCGCTGCGGATCACCGTTCCGCTGCTGCGTCCGACCGCCGCCGTCCTGCTGGTGCTCGGCATCGGGCGGATCTTCTACGGCGACTTCGGCACGATCTACGCGATCGTCGGCGACAACGGCACCCTGTTCCCGACCACCGACGTGATCGACACCTATGTGTTCCGGTCGCTACGCCAGCTCGGCGACTTCGGCACCACCGCCGCGATCGGACTTTTCCAGTCTGTCGTCGGCTTCGTGCTGGTCGTCGCCGCCGTCCTGGTCCAGCGCCGCTACGCGAAGGAGACGAGCATCCTGTGAGTACGACGTACCGGCGCAGAGCCGAACCCTTCACCGTCGTCAGCATCATCGGCGTCACGCTGTTCGCGCTCGTCTGCCTGATCCCGTTCTGGATGATCATCGCCGGCTCGTTCACCGCCGAGTCGAAGCTTTCGGTCAGTGGCTACAGCCTCTTCCCCAAGCCGTTCTCGCTCGCGGCCTACCAGACGATCTTCACCGGTCCGGCGGTCCTCAGCGCCTATCGCACGAGCGCGTTCATCACCGTCGTCGGCACGGCGCTTTCGCTCGCGGCGACGTCCGGGATCGCCTGGGTGATCGCCCGCCGGTTGCCCTACATCAGCAAGCCGCTGGCGATCTTCACCTACATCCCGATGCTGTTCACCGGCGGACTCGTCCCGCTCTATCTGCTCGTCACGCAGTACCTGAAGCTGCAGAACAGCCTGTTCGCGGTGATCCTGCCGCTGGTGGTCGCGCCGTTCCTGGTGTTCATCCAGGTCAGCTTCTTCCGCCAGCTCCCCGGGGAGATCCTGGAGTCCGCCCGGGTCGACGGCGCGAGCGAGTTGCGGATCTTCTTCCAGATCGGGCTGCCACTGTCGAAGCCGATTCTCGCGGTGATCGGGCTCTTCTACGCGGTCACCTACTGGAACGAATGGTTCCACGCGCTGCTGTTCATCGCCGAGCCGGGCAAGTATCCACTGCAGTTGCTGCTGCAGAACCTGATCTCCAGTGTCACGAACGCGGCCACCCTGCCGCAGTCGACCGCCCAGGCGGCGCCGGTCTACCAGATCCGGCTCGCGCTGACCGCCGTCACCATCGGTCCAATCCTGCTCGCGTACCCGTTCGCGCAGCGGTACTTCGTCAAAGGCCTCACCCTCGGCGCCACCAAAGGCTGACCGAGCACAACCCTGAAGCAGGAGCACCATCATGTCCGCACCCCACGCAATCTCTCGTCGTGCCTTCCTCGGCGCCACCGGCGGCGTCTCCCTGGCAGCGCTGTTCGGGCTGTCCGCTTGTAGCGACGGCAGCGGCCAGGCGGCCGGCGGCCAGGCCGCGAAGAATCTGAAGCTGCTGCTCCCCGGCTCCGTGCCGGACGGCTGGAACGCGGTACTGACCGCCGTCAACAAGAAGCTGCAGGACGAGCTCGGCTTCACGATCACGCCGCAGTTCATCAACTGGAACAACTACGGCAACCAGGCACTGCTGAAGTTCACCGCGGGCGAGAACTTCGACACCGCCCTGCAGGCGCGCTGGCTGAATATGTCGCAGCTGGCCGGCAGCGGTTCCCTGGTCGATGTCGGCCCGTTGATCGACAAGTACCCGAACCTCAAGAAGACCCTGAACCCGAAGATGCTCGAGCTGAACAAGTGGAGCGGCAAGCTCTGGGGCATCCCGCAGGTCAACAGCGCGGGCCGGATCCACCACTTCGCGGTCCGCCAGGACCTGGCCGACAAGTACGGCGTCGGCGAGATCACCGACTTCACCACGCTGGAGAAGTTCTGGTACGACGTCAAGCAGCACGACCCGAGGATCGTCCCGATCGCGCTCAGCCAGAACCAGTCGAACCTCACGTGTGTACCGGGCCCGGTGGCGATGTTCAACGCGCATGCCTGGGAGAACCCGAGCCGGATCGGGCAGAGCTTCAGCGGCAACTCGATGCCGTTCTTCCTGGCCGCGGACGCCAGGTCGAGCGGCAGTTCCCGGCCGATCCCGTTCTGGGAAGAGCCCGGTGTCGTCGACACCTTGCGCAGGATCCGGAAGTACTACCAGGACGGCATCATCAACCGCGACGCGTTGAACGCGGACGCGGCGACGAGCAAGGGATTGTTCACCAACGGCCAGACCGCGAGCGCGTGGGCCACCACCGACGGGTTGTCGACGACCACCCTGCTGCCCGGTCTGCTGAAGGCGGTGAAGTCCGCGAAGATGGCGAACGTGATGCCGCTCAAGGGCGGCAAGTCGGTGAAGCCGAACCAGACGTTCCAGTCCGACAACTTCGCCGTACTGAACGCCAAGGGCGCAAGCAACGAGCGGGCGATGCAGCTCGAGGACTGGCTGTCGATCAAGGCGAACCACGACCTGATCTCGTACGGCGTCGAGGGCAAGGACTGGAAGCCGGTCGGCGAGGACAAGTTCGAGCAGCTGAGCACGTACGCGTTCCCCGGGTTCGCGCTCTGCTGGCGGACCTCGCTGGAACGACGGTCGGCGCAGATGACCGAGTCGGAGTCCGAGTGGTTCACCTGGGCGCAGAACTACGACAACTTCACCGTCGACACCTTCGCGGGATTCATCCCCGACGTCACGGCGGTGAAGCGTGAGGACGCGCAGATCTCGCAGGCCTTCACGCAGTACGGGAATCCACTGTTCTTCGGTGCGGTCGACGTCGACGCCGGCCTCGACAAGCTGAAGAAGGCCGTCTCGTCCGCGGGGCTCGACAAGGTGCAGGCCGAGATGGAGAAGCAGGCCAACAGCTACCTCTCGGCGCAGCGTTGACGGCGCTCCGTCCGTTCGCCCTCGGCGAGGTCACCCTCGGCCCCGGCCTGCTCGCGGACAAGGCGCGTCTCATGCTGGACCACCTGCGCTCGTACGACACCGATCGCCTGCTGCGTGCGTTTCGCGAGAACGCGGGGCTGCCCACCCCGGATGTGCCCAGACCCGGTGGCTGGGAGGACCCGGTGGGTGAAGCGAACGGCAATCTGCGCGGCCACTACACCGGGCACTTCTTGTCCGCACTCGCCCAGGCGTCTGCGAGCACACGCGATCCGACGTACGGCGAGAAGTTGGAACGACTGATTGCCGGGCTGGCTGAATGCGCCGACGAGTCCGGGTACCTGGCGGCGTACCCGGACAAGCAGTTCGTCGTGCTGGAGACCATGACAGAGGCGGACTACACCGTTGTCTGGGCGCCGTACTACACCGCGCACAAGCTCGTGAAAGGTCTCCTCGACGCCCATCTCGCGCTCGGCGAACTTCGCCCGCTCGAACTCGCCGAGGGGATGTGCCGATGGATGTACGAGCGTCTCCGTCGGCTCCCGCCGGCCGTGCTGCACCGAATGTGGTCGCTCCACGGCAGCGGGGAGTACGGCGGTCTAGCCGAGACACTGTGCGACCTGTACTCCGTGACCGGCGAACCCGACTGGCTGGATTTCGGCCGCCTGCTGGACATCGAGCCGCTGATCTCGGCGTGTACCGAAGGTCTCGATGTCCTGGACGGCCTGCACGCCAACCAGCACATCCCGATCTTCACCGGATTGGTCCGCCGGTTCGACGTCACCGGTGAGGACCGCTATCTGCACGCCGCGGCCAACTTCTGGGATCAGATCGTGCCGGGCCGGACCTACAGCATCGGTGGCACCAGCTCGAACGAGTTCTGGGGACCAGCCGGCATCATCGCCGGATCGCTCAGCGAAACCAACGCCGAGACCTGCTGTGCGCACAACCTGCTCAAGCTCAGCCGGTTGCTCTTCTTCCACCTGCACGATCCGAAGTACGTCGAGTACTACGAGCGGACCCTGTACAACCAGATCCTCGGATCCAAGCAGGACGAATTCTCAGCGGACCGTCCGCTGACGACGTACTTCATCGGGTTGGAGCCTGGCTCCGTCCGCGACTACCTCCCGAAAGCTGGGGCAACCTGTTGCGAGGGCACCGGCCTCGAGAGCGCGACGAAGTACCAGGACTTCATCTACTGCCACAGCGACGACGGTCTCTATGTCAATCTGTACTCCGCTTCGTCGGTGAGCTGGGCCGGAGTCACTGTCATCCAGACGACCGATTTCCCCTACGAACAAGGCCCCACGCTCACCTTCGACGGGGCCGGATCCTTCACGCTCCACCTGCGGATCCCGGCTTGGACGAGCGAGTTCCAGGTCACGGTCAACGGTGCGGCCGTGCATCCGGACGCCGGGTCCGGCGGATATCTCGGCATCAACCGTGTCTGGTCGACGGGTGACACGGTACGGGTCGATCTGCCGTTCAGAGTGCGGGCCGAGCCGACACCAGATGGCGCGACGCTGTCGGCGGTCATGTCCGGCCCGATCCATCTCATTGCCCTCGACAACCGTCGAGAGCTTCTCGAAGCAGCAGAACTCATCCCCATGCCGGGAGAGCCGCTGCACTTCCTTGCCGACAGCATCGAGTTCGTGCCGTTCTTCGAGGGCACGACCCACCCGTTCCATTCCTACGTCAGGACGGCAGCCACTCCATGAGCAGCTCCACGAAGCGATCGGGGTACTGCTGATGAAGGTAATGTGTGGCTCCGGGCCACACTTCGATGGCGGAGCCGTGCGGCCAGTTCATCGTCCGTGCGAAATCCGCGGCGTACTCGGTCGAGTACAGGCTGAGGCACGGCTTCGTCAGCTTCGGCAGGAAGGCGCTGGTCGCGGCGCGTGCACCGATGCTTCCGGGCGCCAGGTACATCGACTCGTACAGGCCGGCCAGCACGGGTCCCGGCGTACGCGCCATCTGTGCCCGGACCACCTCATGGAGGGCATTGCCGGCGAGGGCCTGGTCGACGAACTCCAGGCCGGCCTCGGTGCCCCGTCGCCGAAGCTCCGCGAGTACGTCGGGACAGCGCGCGACCTCGGCGTCATCGGCGCCGTACGCCGGGTCGATGACGCAGATCGCTCGCACCAGCTCGGGAAACCGGACCGCGAGCCGGGCGACGACCTGCCCACCCATCGAGTGGCCGACGGCAACCACCGGTCCCCCACCGGCGGCGACCGCCGCGAGGTCGTCCACCAGCCGGTCGATCGTGAGATCGCCGACGGCCGCCGCCTCGCCATGGCCCGCCAGATCCGGCACCAGTACGTCGGCCCATGGCGCCACCAGCTCGTCGATGTCGCCCCATGACCGGCGATCTGCTCCCCAGCCGTGGACGAACAGAAGCCGGGGCCTGGTCATCGGCGCCGGCTTCTTCGGGCGGCCGCGGTGGACTCCCGGATGACAAGCGACGGCGTCGCGACCGACGTCGGAATCTCGCGGTCACCGGCCAGCAGGCGGGCGAGCGCGTCGAAGGAGCGGGCTCCGAGGTCATTGAAGTCCTGGCGGACCGTGGTGAGCGCCGGGCGCAGCATCTCGACGAAGGGCTGGTCGTCGAAACCTGCGACCGAGACATCCTCCGGCACCTGGACACCGTGGTCGAACAAAGCACGCAGAACTCCGGCGGCGATGTCGTCGCTGCCGCACAGCACGGCCGTCACATCGCGTCGTTCGGCGATCTGCCGGCCCCACGCGTAACCACTGCGGGGTTCCCACTCCGCGTGCATGATCTCGGGGATCTGCGCCCCGGCGGCCTTCAGGGCGGCTCGCCATCCCTCGGTCCGGCCGGAGTGCTTGCCCATCGTCGGACCCGCGACATGATGCACCGTGCGGTGCCCGAGCCCCAGCAGGTACGACGTGACCTCGCGACCACCCGCACGCTCGTCGATCAACGCGTACGCCCGGGGACCGGTCCGGCGCGAACCACCTCCGGCGACCACGGTCGGAACGGAGGCGGGCATCGCCTCGATCGCGGCCAGTCCGGGCCGGTCGAACTCGAGAATGATGGTGCCGGCCACCGGCTGGACCAGCAGCTGGTCGATCGCCGCCGACACCACCTCGGGATCGGCCGAGTCGATGACCGCGATCCCGACGTCCATCGACACCTTCCGCGCCGCGTGCTCGATCCCCTCGATGGTCCGCGCGTACCCGTAGCTCGACGTCGCTCCGGCGATCACCGAGACCAGCGACCGCCGGCCGGAGACCAGCATCCGGGCCGCGCCGTTCGGCCGGTAGCCGATCTTGTCGATGGCGCGCCGGACCCGCTGCTCCACCTCCGCGCTGACCGGCTTGGCGCCGGTCAGGACCCGCGAGACCGTCGGCACCGACACCCCTGCAAGCCGCGCGACGTCGCCGAGCACAGGTGCGCGCTTGCTCCGAGAATTCGTCGCCATGCAGGGATGATAGCGATTTCCTTCGCGCTCGCTGACCACCGCCTGGCAACCGCCGGTCCGAACTGTGAGGCGGTAACACCATGAATGCTCCGATCTTCCAGTGGGGCACCGACGCTCTGCGACTGCACATCACGCACGGCGAACACGAGCCACCACGCCTGCTCGCGGTGACGACCGCCGACGACCCGGACCTCGATCCGGCCGCCTACCGACGTGCCGCACTTCCGGTCGTCGAGCTGGCCGTGGCCGGCAGCGGCAGGCACGGTACGTCGGGTAAGCGCCACGTCGACGGACTGGCTGGGCAACGTCTCCGGCTGGTCACCTGGCAGCAACACGTGGAGGCCGGGGTCCACCGGCTGCGTCTCGATCTGGCCGATCACGAGCACGGTCTCGAGGTGAAGGTCCACTACTCGATCGCCGATGACGCGCCTGCTCTGCACACCTGGGTGGAGGTCGGTACGACGGAGAGCGTCGTACTGGACTATGTCTCCAGTCTGACCTTGTCGGGCCTCGGTCTGGGGCGACGGTGGGAGGACGAGTTCGCGCTGTGGCAGGCCGCGAATCCTTGGAGCGGTGAGTTCCGCTGGCGCCGAGCCACCCTGGCCGAGCTCGGCCTGTACGACGTGGGCATGGTCGCGTACGACCAGACCGGCTCGAAGAACCGCGTCTGTGCGACGAGCACCGGCAGCTGGTCCACCTCCGAGCGGTTGCCGATGGGCATCCTGGAGGACCTGCGCACCGGGCGGATGCTCGGCTGGCAGATCGAGCACAACGGTGCCTGGCACTACGAGCTCGGCGATCGCTACGACTCGGTATATCTGACCGCCTCGGGTCCTGCCGCCGCCGAGCACCAGTGGTCGCAGCGCCTGGAGCCCGGTGAGACCTTCCGGACCGCCCCGGCGACCGTTGTGATCGGCAACGATCTCGAAGAGGTGGCGACGGCGCTCACCGCCCATCGCCGGCGGATCCGCCGGCCGCACGCCGAGGCCCCGATCATCTACAACGACTTCCTCAACGGGCTGATGGCCGATCCGACCACCGCGCGCGAGCTGCCGCTGATCGCGGCCGCCGCGGACCTCGGTGCGGAGGTCTTCTGTATCGACGCCGGCTGGTACGACGACGAAGGCGGTGGCTGGTGGGATTCGGTCGGCGAGTGGAAGCCGTCGGTCAACCGCTTCCCGGACGGCGGTCTCGCCGCGGTGATCGACGAGATCCGTGCGGCCGGCCTGCGCCCCGGACTGTGGCTGGAGCCGGAGGTCGTCGGTGTCCGGAGTCCGATCGCTCGCTCACTGCCCGATGCGGCGTTCTTCCAGCGCGACGGACAGCGACTGACCGAGTGGGGTCGCCATTAGCTCGACCTTCGCCATCCGGCGGCCCGGGCGCATCTGGACCAGGTGGTCGATCGGCTGGTGACGGAGTTCGGCCTTGCCTACCTGAAGCTCGACTACAACATCGACATCGGCGCCGGAACAGACCTGGCGGGCAGCGTCGGCGGCGGGTTGCTCGAGCACAACCGGGCCTTCCTGAGCTGGGTCGGCGAGGTGATGGACCGCCATCCGGGGCTGACGATCGAGGGCTGCTCGGCAGGTGGGAGCCGGCTGGACGGCGCCTCCGGTGCGACCTTCCCGATCCAGTCGCTGACCGACCAGCAGAACTTCCGGCTGATGCCGCCGATCGCCGCTGCGTCGTCCTTGGCCATCACCCCGGAACAGGCCGGCGTCTGGTCGTCCGTCGACGGTTCGATGACGGATGAGGAACTCGCGTTCTCGCTCATCACCAGCCTCTTGTTCCGGGTCCATCTGGCCGGCCGGATCGATACGCTGTCAACCGCTCAGCGCAGCGTAGTACGTGCGGCCCTGCTGACCTATCGCGGACTGCGCACCACCCTCTCGACCGGTACGCCGTGGTGGCCGCTCGGACTCCCCGGCTGGCGCGACGAGTGGGTGGCGGTCGGCCGCCGTACCGATGCCGAACTGCTGCTGGCCGTCTGGCGGCGCGACGGCGACGCCAAGGTCACCATTCCCCTCGACGCGGCGCGGGAGGTCGAGGTCCGGTACCCGAGCTGGGGCGGCGAACTCGCCGAGGTCGTGACGGATGCCCAGGGACAGCACGCGCTCGAGATCGCCCTTCCCGCAAGTCACTCTGCCCGGCTGATCCGCCTTCACTGATCGGAGTTTCATCGTGCCCAACCCAGCGAGATGGCTGGCCGCCCTGTCGGTCCTGGCCGGCCTCATCATCGCCTCCCCCACCGCCGATGCCGTGCAGCAGGTCACCTATCCGGCGGTGGTGCTGAACGAGGTCACCAGTAGTGCCGGATTCGTCCATCCGGGCATCGGCGTCAGTGCGCAGAACCTGGTGAACGCGCGTCAGCAGGTGCTCGCCGGCGTCGAGCCCTGGGCGTCGTACTACGCGGCGATGGTCGAAACCAGGTTCGCATCGCGGACCGTTCGCTCTGCCAACCAGGGTGCCCAGCTCGATTTCCCCGCCAATGACGCGTTCAACTCGCAGGCGATCCAGTCGAAGTTCATCGAGGACGCGTTCGCCGCCTACACCCAGGCCATTCTGTACGTCATCACCGGCGACCCCGTGTACCGGGAGAACGCCCTGCGGATCATCCGGATCTGGAGCCATCTGGATCCGGCGAAGTTCGCGGTCTATCCGGATGCGCGGATCCACAGCCCGATCCCGTTGATGCGTCTGCTGACGGCCGCCGAGCTCATCCGCTACTCGAGCGTCAACCCGGGTGAGTCCGGCTACGACATCGCGTGGCACGACTCCGATACCACCAACCTCAGCACGAACCTCGTCGTACCGCTGACGGACACCTTCCTGCACCACAACGACTACTTCATGAACCAGCAGGCCTTCGCGAACGTCGGCGCGCTGGCCGGTTACATCTTCACCGACAATCTCCCGCGGTACCGCGAAGGGGTCGAGTGGTTCACGGTCAACTCCACCGCCCCGAACCCGCACACCAACGGCGCACTGGCGTCGTACTTCCGCCGGATCGACAAGCGCGATCCGCTGAACCACTTCGGTTATTCGTTCGTGCAGGTGCAGGAGATGGGGCGCGACCAGGCCCACGCGTGGGACGGCGTCAACGCGTTGACCACAACGGCCCGGATGCTCACCGTGCAGGGCACCCGGCTCGACCCGGCGCACGGGACCGTGTCGACCAGCCGCAACGCAGTGTCGCCGTACCGGTTCGGAGACAACCGGCTGCTCGCCGGTAACGAGGCGTTCTTCGCCTATATGCGGGGCAAGGACATTCCCTGGATCGACACCACGGGCGGACCCGGGAAGCTGTCCGAGGCCTATCGTGGCCGCCAGTTCGAGCCGAGCGACGAGCTGTACGACATCTACAAGTACAGCCTGGGAGTCGACGTCGAACGACAGGCTCCGAACGTCGCGGCGATGCACCTACAGGCTGATGGACCCAAGTTCTTCTGGGGGACGTCGGCGTACAACTTCTGGAACAGCAATCCCGACTACAACCCGGACTACTGGCTCTCCCTCCCGGCGGCCGTCGGCGGACACTCGCGGCCGGTCCAGGCTGACCCGTTGATCCAGGTCGAGGACCGTAGTCTCGCGCTCGACCACCGCTCGGCAGTGCTCCACGAGCCGGACCTCGGCTTCGTGCGAATGCATGCCTCGGGCAACAAGGGCACCACGATCGCCGTCCGGACCCTCCTGTACGACAACCGGAACGGCTACAGCCCGGTCGGGCTCCGGATCCGCACCAAGGGCCGAGCGACTCTGCAGATCAGGAAGGATCGTTCCCTCGCGCCGTACCACTCCTTGACGCTGCCGGACACCCACGGCGAGTGGCGCTACCTGACCTACGACATGGACTACGCCGTCCTCCCGGGCAGCAGCGGCGGCGAGAACCTCGCGTACTTCACAGTCGTCGGCTCGCCGAAGGTCGACGTCGACCTCGATCACGTCGACCTCCAGGCCAGGATCCGGCTCAGCCCGCCGGTGTTCGCCGACGGCCGCCGGGTCACGATCATCGGTGTCGCCGGCGCCCAGCTCGAGCGATCGTTGGCCGCGACCGACAAGCCGGGCGAGACCGTGAGCTATGAAGCGCAGTCGGCTCCCGCCGGTGCGACGTTCGACACCGCGACTGGCGCGCTGCAGTGGACGCCCACCGCCCAGCAGGTCCGGACCCACGCCACCTTCGTGGTGGCATCCGACGGTACGACGAACGCAGTGCTCGACGTCACCCTCGTGATCGCGCCGGACCGTCGGCGCGCGGTCACGGCTGCCCTTGAGGGGTTCAATCCAGATGAGACTTACGTCAAGGCGACTTTCGACGAGCTCAGTAGCACCAGGACCGCGGTCGAGGCCTCGATCGAGACGGCCGACGACCAGACCTTCCTCGCAAGCCTCAGCACGCTACAGAAGGCGGTGTCGAAGCTACGGATCCTCAACCCGCACCTGACGGATGGCTCCCTGGACTATCCACTGCTGGTCAGCTCGTCCCTGCCCGCCACCGCGGTCGCGAATCTGATCGACGACGACATCAACAGCTTCTCGGGCGATCTCCGGGCGCCGTTCATGCTCGACTTCGGTGCCGGCTTCGCGGTTCGGGCGGATGCCTTCGGTCTGCAGGCCCGGTACAACTTCGGAAATCGGTCCCAGGGCGCGAACGTCTACGGCTCGAACGACGGTACGACCTGGGCGCTGCTGAGCTCACGGGAGACCACCGACACCACCGCCCAGGGCTTCGCGATGGAGACGATCCCCGTCCGCGACGGCCTCCAGGACAAGACCTTCCGGTTCTTCAAGGTGCAGGTCGACCATCCCGGCGTACCCACCGATCCGGCGTACCCGGGTCTTTCGTCCTTCAGTGAGCTGAGGATCCACGGCGTCCGCCTCGAAACGGCGCAAGCGATCTCGGCGGCAACGCTCTCCACGAGTAATCCCGACTCTGCGAAGGCGATCAACGGAGACACCGTCACCCTCGCCCTCGTGGCCACGCAGCCGCTCAGCACCGTCAGTGTCGCGATCGAAGGCGTCGATGCAAAGGTCACCAGCAACGACAGCCGGCACTGGCGGGCCGAAGCAGTGCTCCCTGAGAACGTCGACTACGGGCGCCCGCTGCGATTCGCCGCCGACTACACGACCGGCGACGGCCGTCCGGGCGCGACTGTCTACCAGACCACCAACGGGTCGACGCTCGAGCTGTGGAACAACCACGTTCAGATCGTCGCGATCGACCGGTCCTGGGTGAACGCGTCCACACCCGCGTGGCCCGGCACCGGAACCACGGCCGACAACGGCTGGCGAATGTTCGACGGCAACCTCGCTACCGCCACCGACACCACCAGCGCGAACGGATGGGTGACGGTTGCTCCCAGCAACGGGTCCCGGCTGGAACTCGACGCGATCCGGGTGCGACCCCGCGCGGCGTACCCTGCGCGGGCCAACGGCACCACGGTGCAAGGCTCGAGCGACGGCGGTGTCACCTGGCAGACGCTGGCCACGATCAACGCAGTGACCTCCGACCAGCAGTGGTACACATTCCCGCTTCCACAGCACATGTCGGTTCCGCTGGTCCGCATCCTCGATGATCACGGCGGCAACACCAATCTCGCCGAGGTGCAGTTCCTGCAGTTCCAGGAGCTACCTCGGTAGACCGTCCGATAGCACCTCCCCACCGAAGGAGACGCCACATGAAGGAGATCAAGCGACGCACGATTCTGACCACAGCCGCCGGGCTGGCCGCCACCGGCATGGCGGCCACGGCCGGCCTCGGCCCGCTCGGCCGGCCGGCAGACGCGGCACCGGCCATGTTCACCCATCCGGGTAGCCTGCACAACTGGGGCGACCTGAACCGAGCCAAGGTACGCGTTGCCGCCGGCAACGATCCGTGGCTGGCCGGCTGGAAGCGTCTGACCGCCAACTCGCACGCGCAATCGTCCTGGCGACCGAACCCACAGGCCACCATCATCCGTGGTGGCACCGGCGAGAACTACGGCATTCTCTACAACGACGTGCACGCCGCCTACCAGAACGCACTGCGCTGGTGGGTCCAAGGTTCGAGCGCGCACGGCGATTGTGCGCGCGACATCCTCAACGCGTGGTCAGCGTCGCTCACCACGGTGACAGGTAACGCAGACCGGTTCCTGGCGGCCGGCATCTACGGTTATCAGTTCGCAGCAGTCGCCGAACTCATGCGCGGCTACTCAGGCTTCGACCTGGCCCGGTTCAAGACGATGATGAACAGGGTCTTCTATCCGCTGAACAACCAGTTTCTGCTCAATCACAACGACGCCTGCATCACCAACTACTGGTCCAACTGGGACCTGTGCAACATGAACTCCATCCTCGCGATCGGGATCCTGTGCGACGACGCCGCGAAGTACGACCAAGCGGTGAACTATTTCAAGACCGGCGCCGGGAACGGCTCGATCCGGCACGCGATCCCGTTCGTGTACGCCGGTCAGGGCCTCGCGCAGTACCAGGAGTCCGGGCGCGATCAAGGCCACACCATGATGGGCATCGGGCAACTGGGCGCCTTCTGCGAGATGGCATGGAATCAAGGCGAAGACCTCTACGGCTACGACGACAACCGGTTCCTGAAGGCCGCGGAGTACGTCGCCAAGTACAACCTCGGTCAGGACGTCCCGTTCACCAAATACACCTGGGGCAGCGGCCAGAACTGCGCCTACAACGAACACACGGTGATCTCCACCGCGAGTCGCGGCCAACTCAGGCCGGTCTGGGAGATCCTGCACTTCCACTACACCCGGCGCAAGAACCTCACCACGCCGTACATCTCCGCCATGGCCGCGAAGCTTCGCCCCGAAGGAGGCGGCGGCGACTACGGCTCCACCAGCGGCGGTTTCGACCAGACCGGCTTCGGCACCCTCACCTACGCGAAGTAGCTGTCGTGCTCGGCCTGGCCAGGGTCAGGCCGAGCATGGAGACGATGGCGCCGGCGGTGAGGAGGGTGGCCATCGGTACGGCGGTGTGTTCGCCGCCTAGTCCGGCGATCGGTGCGATGGTTCCGGCGGCGACCCATTGGACGAAGCCCAGTACGGCGGATCCGGTGCCGGGGCGATCGGAGACGGCTGCGGACGCCAGAGCACCGCCGTTGGGGATCATCAGGCCTTGGGCAGTCATCAGGACGAAGAAGCACCCGAGCGCGAGGATCAGTGGTGTGCCGAGCCACACTGCACCGGCCAGCATCGCGACTCCCGCGGCGAGAGCGGCGAGCTGGCCGGTCAGGATGAGCTTGCGGGTGGAGACCCTTCCAGCGAGCCGGGCCGCGATCAGCGCCGCGACGGTCATCCCGGTGGCGTTGGCGGCGAAGTCGACGGAATACGCGATCGGAGAGAGCCCGTTCATGGATTGCAGGACGAACGCGGATGTGGCGACGTACGCGAACAGCGCACCCATCGCGGCCCCGGCGACCACCAGGTAGCCGACGTACTCCCGGTTGGCCAGAACGATCCGCCCGACGGCGAGAAAGTTGCCCAGCCCGCCGGCGTGCCGGCGTTCGCGCGGGAGCGATTCGGGCACGGCGACCAGGACCGCCACCGTCATCGCAAGACCGAGCAATGCGACGAGCCAGAACGAGACCCGCCAGTGCGACAGTTGCAAGATGAGTCCACCGAGCAGCGGACCGACGATCGGCGCGATGCCACCGACCGCGGCGATGACGTTCAGTACCCGGACCAGCCGTACGCCGGTGGCCAGGTCGACGATGATCGCCCGCCCGATCACCATCGCCCAGCCGCCGGCAAAGCCCTGGACGAGCCGGGCCACCGTCATCACCGCGATGGTCGGCGCGAGCGCGCACACGATCGAGGCCGCGGTCACGACCATGAGTGCCGCGAGCAACGGGATCCTGCGGCCGCGTTGATCCGAGACCGGTCCGCCGATCAACTGGCCGAGCGCCATACCGACGAAGAACGTGGTCAGCGTGAGCTGGACTTGCGTCGCAGTACTGGACAGGTCGGCTGCGACCTGGGGGAACGCAGGGACGTACATGTCGGTGGCCAGCGGCGCGATCGCGGTCAAGAACACCACGGTCGCGACCAGCCCGACGGTCAGCCGTGCCTGCGCCAGCGACCGGGCGACGTCGGCCGGCAGTGGTACCTATTGCATCAAGCCTTCTCAGGTCGCGGAGGAATCAGGACTGGAGCTGAACTTTGATGGACCCGTCCATGCTGGCGATGCGCTCAGCGGCGTCACCTTCCAGGCGGCCCAGGACGACGATGCCGTCGTAGTACGACTGGTCGCCGTAGTACAGAACGAGATTGTTGCCTGGGGCGTAGTACCCGACGTCGCCGACGTCGGGGTCCGCGCCGGCCGGCTGACCGTCCAGGGACAACGGAGCGGGAAGTGGACCTGTCTTCTCTACGGCACCGTGATCGCTCATCTCGACGGTGAGCGGAAGTTGCGCGGCCAGATCGCGAGCGGCGGCGCTGTCGTCGAGCGTGGCCTGGAAGTGCTGATCGCCGATCGTGATGCGAAGTCTCATTCGGTCCTCTTCGGTGGTACGCGGGTGCTGTGAGCTGGGCCGGACGGATTGCTGACCGCCGGATGGCGAGCCCGACTGCTGGTCGGCGTAAGCGCCGTTTCCGCAGGCCGCCGATAGCAGCACGACAGCCGAGATCAGTACGACGGTGACACTGCGAATCACCTTCGTGGGCTCCTTCTGATCGGGAATCCCTCCACATTTCGAGTGAACCCGCCGGCTTGCTGAGGAAGAAGTCACTGTGGATGGGTGTACTGACAGGGCACCCCACGCCTACGACGATGTCGAGATCTTCGCGGTGCAACAGCTACGGACTGACGATCGACCACATCGGCGGTCGAGATCGTGCTGGCCGAGGGTCGTTCCACCGGATCGACGCCGACCACGAGCCCGACCTGTTCTGAGCGGTCCACGGCGCCGGCGGGAACAGCAGTGACCGAGAAGATGATCAAGTCCGGCAAGACTTGATGATGCAGTTCCGCTCGGCGGGCGGCGCGGTCAACAACGTACCGGCGGAAGCTACGGCGTACGCGCATCGCAGCCACAACTCTCCGTCGTCAGCGCTACCTTCCCGGACTGGACGTCGTACCAGGACCAGCTGTGGAGCGAGCTTTACCCGCACCTCGACGGCATGTACGTGAGCTTCGAAACCGCCACCGCCCTGGACGTGACCACGGAGGACATCGCCACGGCGGTGGCGTCGGTGATCCGGCCGCAGCAGCGGCTGGTGTCCCTGGTGCTGGACGGGATGCGCGAGCGTGGCTGGGGCAGGATCCTCGCGGTTTCGGCCACGAACATCGTGGAGCCGCTGCCCGCGTTGACGCTGTCGAACATCGCTCGCCCCGCGCTCGCCGGCTACCTCAAAAGCCTCGCAACGCAGGTCGCACCGGACGGCGTCACCGTGAACCTCCTGCTGGCCGGCGGTTCCGGACCGCCCGCCGGGAGACCGTCGAAGCGACCAAGGCCGCCCGGACCGGCCGGCCCGCCGCCGAGATCCAGGCCGACGAAGCCGCCGAGGTCCCGATGCGCCGCTTCGGCACCGTCCCCGAGTTCGCCGCCATAGGCGCCTTCCTCTGCAGCGACCTCTCCTCCTACCTCACCGGCACCGCTATTCCCCTGCGACGGCGGCCTACTCCACACCCTCTAAAGCTACGAACCCCAGGTCGGCGCTGAGGTGCATGCCGTTCCAGTACGGATCGCTGCCGGCGCTGTTGCACGTGGTGATCTCGCCACCGACCTGGCTCGACGCCGGGCCCGTCAGGCCGTGCGTCGGCGGTAGGCCGCGATTCGGGTCCGGTTCTGGCAGGTGACGGAGCAGAAGCGGCGATGGGCCCGCGCCGAGACGTCGACGTAGACATCGGCGCAGTTGTCTGCCGCGCAGAGTCCGATCCGGCTCGAGTCATGCTCAGCGAGTTGCTTTCGCAGGGCCAACGCTGCCGCGGCGAGTACTCCGTCGCGTGCGTCGTCGACGTACCAAGCGGCTCTGGATCGGCTTCCGGTCAACTCAACCGTCGGACGAACGCCGGTCCGCTCAAGGAGGCCGGCAAGCGCACGGATACGGTGGAGCGGATCGGGATCCGCGAACACCGGGAACAACGCGTCCGCTGCTCGTTGCAAGGTCTTCGAATCGGCGGCAGCCCACGCCGGCAGCAGCTCGTCCGGAGCCGCGGGGAAGTCGTCACGACGTCCGGCCTCGCGCGGGACCGTGCCCCAGCCATTCACCACCACCACTACGGCAGCGATGTCCAGCCGATCAATGACCACGATGCCAATGTAACGCCATCGCCTCCCCCGCGGTCCCACCGCAGGTTGCCGACGTCCCACTCGCACCTGTAACGTCGTGAACGAGTTCGTGGCGTTACAGCGACGAAAGGGTGAGCTTCGAAATGCGAGCCGGCTATCGGGAATGGATGGGTCTGGCGGTCCTGGCGCTGCCGTGCATGGTGGTGTCGATGGACGCCACGGTGCTGAACCTGGCGATTCCGGAGCTCACTGCCGACCTTCTGCCGAGCGGCTCGGAGCAGCTGTGGATCGTCGACAGCTACGCGTTCCTGGTCGCCGGTCTCCTGATGACGATGGGCATGATGGGCGACCGGGTCGGGCGACGCCGGATGCTGCTCGTCGGCGCAGCGATGTTCGCAGCCGCCTCAAGCCTGGGCGCGTTCGCCACCAGTCCCGGTCAGCTGATCGCCTCGCGCATCGTTCTCGGTGCCGCCGGCGCGATGCTGGCACCGTCCACACTCTCCCTGATCCGGACCATGTTCGCCGATCCGGATCAACGCAGAGTGGCGCTGGGCATCTGGACCGGAAGCTTTGCGTTGGGCGGTCTGGCCGGTCCGCTGGTGGGCGGTCTCCTCCTCGAGCGGTTCTGGTGGGGCTCGGTCTTCCTGGTCGCCGTACCGGTGATGCTCCTTCTCCTCGGGGCCGGCCCCTTCCTGCTGCCGGAGTACCGCGGCGCCGAAGCGCGGCGAGTGGACATCACCAGCGCCGCTCTTTCCCTGGCCGCCGTACTGGCGTTCGTCTATGGCCTGAAGAGGATTGCGGAGAACGGCCTACAACCGGCGTACGGCGCTGCGGTGGTGCTGGGAGTTGGAGCGGCAGTCTGGTTCGTCCGTCGGCAGCGACGACTGACCCATCCCGTGGTTGACCTCGGACTCCTTCGCGCAAGCTCCTTCAGTGCGCCGCTACTGATCCTCGGCGCGATCTTCTTCGTCCTTTACGGCACCCAGTTCATCACTGCCCAGTACCTCCAACTGGTCGCAGGGCTGACTCCGCTGACGGCGGGTCTGCTGACCCTGCCGGGGACAGTCGCCTATTTGGTGGGATCGCTGGCAGCTCCTGCGGTGACCCGGCGGCTCAGTACTGCGCAGGGGATGGTCGGCAGTCTGCTGATAGCGGCCGGCGGGTTCGGGCTGTTGACCCAGATGGGGCCCGACCGGCTCTGGGTCGTGGTCACCGGCTTCGTGGTCCTGTCCATCGGCTTGGCGGGTGTGTATCTGATCTCTACCGACCTGACGGTCTCCGCTGCGCCTTCTGCACAAGGGGGCACGACGTCCGCGTTGCTCGAGACAAGCGCAAACCTCGGTGGTGCGCTGGGCATCGCGGGCCTCGGCAGTACGACGCTGCTCGCCTACCGGCACGCCATGCCGGGATCCAACCCGTACGACCTTCCTCCCGACGTCTGGGAAGCAGCGCGCCGCACGATCGGTGGCGCCGCCGCAGCGGCCGACCGCGCCCCCGACGCGGCTGGCCGTCAACTGCTGAGTGCCGCACACCAAGCATTCACCCGCGGCTATCGCCTGGCAGAACTGGTCGGCACGACCCTGCTGCTCCTCACGGCCGCCGCGGCCGCCCTCGCCCTCCGCAACCGCCGCACCGGCTGATGGCGAGGGCGGCCAGTTGCTCGTAGTGCGCCCGCGGCAGCCGCCGCTGGCTCCGATCCGGGGCGTCCGTCTGCCAGTCGAGTACCTGGACGGCCACGTGGTTCGCGCCTGCCTGGTGGTGTTCGGCAATTCGCCTCGCAATGGCGTCCGGATCACCCCAGGCCACCACTGCGTCGATCAGCCGGTCACTGCCGCCGCCAGCCAGGTCCTCGTCCGTGAACCCGAGCCGCCGAAGGTTCCCCGAGTAGCCGCGCTTGGTCAGGTAGAACTCCAAGGCCTGCCGCGCGATGGCCCGTGCCGTGGCGGGGTCCGGCTCCAGTACCACCTTCACCTCGGGAGCAAGCAACGGCCGGTCGCCGAGGATCTCGCGAGCCTGCGCCGTGTGCTCCGCAGTACCGAGGAAGGGGTGGGCTCCGCGCGATCGAGCCGCCGCCAGACCCAGCATGCGGGGCCCGACCGCCGCCACGATCCGGGCGTGGTCGGCGACTCCTGCCGCATCCAGCCGATCCAGGTACCGGGTCAGCTCACGATACGGCGAGAGCGCCCACTGTGCCGTCTCTCGGGGCCCGTTCCCCAGCCCGAGCAGGAACCTGCCCGGGTGGTCGCCTTCGACCTGCCGGTAGACGGTCGCGACGTCGTCGGCCGCGTGTACCCAGATATTGACGATCCCGGTCGCCACGGTGAGCCGCTCGGTCGCTGCCAGCAGTCGGGCCGCGGTCTGGAGCATCCCCGGCCCGTTCGCGACCCATAGCGTCCCGAAGCCCAGCTCCTCCAGGTCGGCGGCCGTATCGGGCAGCTGATCACTCTCCTGCTCCTACAGCCACCAAGGCGCCCAGACCCCTACTGTCCCCAACTCGTGCTCCGGCATGGCTGAATGCTAGGCATCGAAGACCTCCAGGTCAGTATCCACTTTCCGGACAGTGGCCGTTCGGTACGCCGGGCCGTGGTTCTCACGGCTACCGGGGGGCGAGGAGATCGAGTAGGAGGGACAGCGGTGCCCAGCCGCCGCGGCCCCGACGGGTGACGGCGTACGCGCGCATCCGTGGCTCGGGGTCGCGCAAGCGGCGGAGAGAGACGCCTGTCGTTTTCGGGTAAGCAGCGGGGAGGAGTGCGACGCCGAGGCCGGCGATGATCATCTCCTGGACAAGTTGAAGGCTGTCTGCCCGTTGGCTGATGCGCGGTTCGAACCCGGCCAACGCCGCGACGGTGCGAATGACTTGTCCATCGGCGGTATTGCGGGAGTTGACGATCCAATCGGACTCGGCGGAGGCGGCGAAGACGTCAGCCGCCTTAGCGGTCGTACGCCGTGAGCGCGACGGTACGGCGAGGCTCCAACTGGTCTCCCAGAGGGGGGTTGCCTCGAAGGCTGGATCGACCGAGGCCGGCGCGAGGTTGTAGTCGTAGGTCAACACCAGGTCGACCTGGTCACGCTCCAGCAAGGCGAGTGCCTCGGGCGGTTCCTGTTCCTGGATCTCCAGGCGGACATCGGGATGCCCGGCCGCGAGCTGAGGCACGACGGGAAGCAAAGAGTCCCGGATCGCTGTGTGGAACGCCGCGATGCGGACTGTCCCCGTGGGCTCGGCCGTGGGATCGAGGTCGGCACGGGCCGCTTCGTGCGCCGCGATGATGTGCACCGCGTGTCCCGCCAGACGGCGGCCTGCCGGAGTAAGCCTGACGCGCCGACCGTCGGGCTCGAGGAGTGGTGTCCCGACGTCTTTGGCAAGTGCAGCGATCTGCTGTGAAACGGTCGAGGTGGTGACCCCGAGCGTCTCGGCGACCAAGTGCATAGAGCCCAATCGGGAGAGTGCCAGGAGCAGTTCGAGACGTCGTACGTCCACCGCCTTATTGTTCATCCATCACGAACGATAAGTCCACCGTTCTCACGTGGACGTGAATGGAAAGCGGCGCTTCACTGAGGACATGCGCTCAGGTGACAGTCGAACCGGAATGACGTTCGCGGTTCTGTCGATGACGATGGTCCAGCTCGGCCTGGTCGCCTCCATCGGACTTTTCGACCGACTTGGTGCAGAGGGTGCTGCCTGGCTGAGACTCGTGTGGGCAGGCTTGATCTTCCTCGTGGTCTGTCGCCCCAGAGCCAGCTCGTTCGATCGCGCGTCGTTCCTGGCCGCGGCCGGCCTGGGTGTGGTGACCGCTGGGGTGACCCTGCTCTTCATGGCCGCGGCGGCTCGGCTGCCGCTCGGCACCGCCAGCGCGCTGGAATTCCTCGGCCCCTTGGCGGTTGCCGTACTTCGCGGTCGCGGGCAACTTGTCTGGCCCGGGTTGGCGTTCGTCGGAGTGCTCTTGCTCACGCAGCCGTGGCACGGTTCGATCAGTGGCGTCGGGGTCCTCTTTGCCCTGGGGGCCGCTTGCTGCTGGGCGGCGTACATCATCCTCACCCAGCATGTCGGCAGCAAGGTGAGCGGTCTGCAAGGCATGGCCGTCTCGCTGCCGGTCGCCGCAGTGATCGCCACGATGGTCGCCGGGCCGAGCACTGTCCCGCACCTGACCTGGCAGCTCGTCGGCATCGGCTTCGGTCTCGCGCTCCTGCTGCCGGTGATCCCGTTCAGCCTCGAATATCTCGCCCTTCGACGGCTGCCCGCGGGCGTCTTCGGCACTCTCATGAGTCTCGAGCCGGCGCTGGCCCTCCTGATCGGCTGGATCCTGCTCGCCCAGTCACCGAGTGTCCTCCAGACGGTTGGCATCGCCTCGGTCGTCACCGCCGGCATCGGAGCCGAGAGAGCCGCGCCCGCAACCGTTTCGATCTACACCTGAGGCGATCAACACCATCGAAAACCATCGCTTTTCTCGATGCGCCGATCGACCCTAGGGTCGGAAGCATGACGCAGCCGACACCGAACAGCCGGCTGAGTGAAGGGAAGACCCGATGACCACGATGACCACCGACGAGTGGCGTACCTTCGTCACCGCGGGCACCAGGCTCGCCCACCTCTGCATCACCCGCGCCGACGGCCGGCCGCACGTGACCCCGGTCTGCTTCGTACTCGACGGCGACGAACTCGCCTTCGCCCTCTCGCCGGGCAGCGTCAAAGGCAAGAGCATGGCGCGCGACCCCCGCGTCGCGGTCTGCATGAGCGACGAGCAGCAGCCCTACAGCTTCGTCACCCTGGAAGGCGAAGCCCGGATCTCCGCCGAGCCGGACCGGATCAAGCACGTCGCCACCGCGATCGCCAACCGCTACTACCCCGACCAGCCCGCGGCCGAGCTCGCCGAGTCATTCCTCCATGGAGGCTTCACCGCGGTACACATCGCCATCACCAACGTGATAGCCCGCTCCAACCTCGGCTGACACCTCGATCGCAATCGCGTTGACGCGCCCTTATAGATAAGCTATTTGAGCTCGGCCGAGGTCTTTCAGACCAGACAATTGACCACAGCGATGAGGAGGGGCTTTCCGATCAAGAAAGTCCTCTGAAGACCGGATGATCGTCTCCCGGTCAGCCGAACAGCCGGGACAGCTCGGTGGTCACCGTTTTCTCGGCCTTCTTGATCTCGGCTGCGGGATCCGCGCCCTTGCGGATCACGTTCGTCGTCAGGTCGTTGAAGGCGGTGATCATCTTCGGGGTCCACGCCGGCAGGTCGACGATGCCGTGGTCCCGGTTCAGCTTGACAACTTCGGCGGCCGCACCCTGCTGGAGCTTGGTCGCTCTCGCGGCCAGTGACTTCCGCGGCGGGATGTGGAAGCCGTAGTTCAGGTTCCAGTCCTCCTGGAACTCGAGGTTGTCCACCCAAAGGAATTTCACGAGAGCCTTGGCGTCGTCGATGTTCGGGCTCTTCGCGGAGACGAACTGTGTCCAGCCGCCGGACGGCAGCGCGGGCCGTCCCTGTACGTCGAGCTTCGGGTAGGCGAAGACACCGAAGTCGTCACCGAGCGCCTTCTGGATCGCCGGCATCGCCCACAGACCGCACCACTGGATCGCGGTCAACCCCTGGATGAACGCGCTCGGATCGGCCCAGTCGGTCGGTGCGCCCAGTAGCAACGACTTGCTGGTGTAGAGCTCGCGCAGCTTGGCGAATGCCTGCGCCGCACGGGCGCCGGTGAACCCGGGTTCGTTGTCCTCCCCAAGGTAGGCGCCACCGGACGACCACAGAGCCGGACCGCCGATGATCACGCCACCGTCGTTTCCGACGAAGATCCCCTTCACCTTGTCCGTGGTCAGCGCCTTACCCGCCGCGATCAGGTCATCGACGGTCTCCGGCGGCTTGATGCCGGCTTTGTCATACCTCAGGTCGTTCGGATTGAAGTCCGCTCCTGCGTCCCCGAGGATGTCGAACATGCTCTTGCGGTGCCGACGTTCAGCTGGCTCTCGAAGATGTCCGGACCGCTACTCGATAGCAGCCGGAGGCGAGCTTGCTGCCGTAGTCACCAGGGATCCACTGCACAGCAACGTTCGCGGCGGCGTAGGCCTTGGCGTACTTCAGCGCAGCTTCTCTCGTACCGTTCTCGCCGTACTGGTGATACCACTGCGCTAGCTTCACATTCGATGTGCCGCCGTCACCTCCACCCGACGGCCGGCCTGTATTGCTACCGCAGGAAGTCAGTGCGAGAAGAGCGGCCAGGCCGCCGGTTCGCTTGAGCAGATCGCGCCGGGACATCTCAGACATGACACCTCCAGGAGTCACATCACACCATTTACTTCACAGCCTCAAGTATTGAGGATCCTGGAGACCGTACAACGCATCCGCGCACCAGAACAGAGCTCTCCGGCGACCGGTTCCGCGACGGCGGCATGTACCGCTCGGCACACCCATCAAGTGCAGTCATTTGACGTATGCGATGCCGCTCCCATCCTCCGTCTTGCCCATTTAGGCTTCGTTGCCATGAGCATCTCTGCTGCGGTTGAGGTCAGTGACGGTGTGTTCGCCTACATCCAGCCGGACGGCAGTTGGTGGATCAACAACGCCGGCTTCCTGGTCGGGAAGCGTGGTGTGGTCAGCATCGACACCTGCGCCACCGAAGCCCGCACCCGCGACTACCAGGCGACGATCGCGAAGTACACCGACCAGCCGGTGCGCACCATCGTCAACACCCACCACCACGGCGACCACACCTTCGGCAACGGCCTCTTCACCGGCGCGACCATCGTCGCCCACGAACGACTCCGCGCGGAGATGGCAGCCTTCGGCCCGCCGGTCCCGCTCCCGTTCTGGACCCCGATCGAATGGGGAAACCTCGACCTCACCCTCCCCGACCTCACCTTCACCGACCGCATCACTGTGTGGAGCGACGACCTGGCCTGCGAGGTCCGGTACGTCGGTCAGCCGGCCCACACGACGAACGACTCCATCGTCTGGATCCCCGAACGCTCGGTCCTCTTCACCGGCGACCTCCTCTTCAACGGCGGCACCCCCTTCCTGCTGATGGGCTCGATCGCCGGCTCCATCGACGTCCTCGAGAACGTCCTCAAACCACTGGGCGCTCAAACCATCGTCCCCGGCCACGGCGACATCGCCGGCCCGGACCTCATCGACGACGTCCTCGGCTACCTCCGCTTCATCCAAGAAACAGCCCGTACTGCGAAGTCGACCGGCCTCACGCCGCTAGAAGCAGCCCGCAACACCGACCTCGGCCAGTACGCCGACCTGCTGGACCCCGAGCGCCTGGTCGGCAATCTCCACCGCGCCTACTCCGAACTCGACGGCGCCCCCAACGGCACCCCCATCGACGTCATCGCCGCCCTCACCGACATGGTTGCCTACAACAACGGCAAACCCCTGACCTCCCACGCCTGATCCCCTCTCGGGCCTACCACCATCGCGCCAGCCTCACGCTGGAACCGGCGATCGTTGCGACATAGCAGCCGTGACGTGGCACCGGGCTACGGTCTACGGTCATTCGACGGATACCCGGGGCGGTCCGTCCAAGGTCAGTCTGGTGCTCGGACACGACCACTATGCGGTGGAATTCGGCCACCACAGTCGCCAGTTCCCCGGCCGCTAAGGAGAAGACCATGACAGACCTCCTCGACAAGACGCTGCAGGCCTACGGCGGTTACGACCGGTGGAAGGAGCTGACGTCGGTCACCGCGCACAAGCGCTTCGGCGGTGCCATCTGGGACATCAAGCAGGTCCCCGGCATCGTCGACGACGGCGACATCACAGTGTGGATCAAGGAGCAACGCACCTCGCTGTGGCCGTTCACCGGGCGCACCCTGAAAAGCGCCTACACGCCGCTTCGGGTCGGCATCGAAACCACCGGCGGCGACGTCGTCGAAGCACTCGACGACCCTCGCTCCTCGTTCGCCGGGCACACCCTCGAAACGCCCTGGACGCCACTACAGTTGGCGTACTTCACCGGATACGCCATGTGGACCTACACCGCCGAACCGTTCAACCTCACCTTCCCCGGCGTCTACACGGAGGAAGGTGAGCGGTGGTCCGAGAACGGCCGGCGCTGGCGACGGCTGAACGTGAGTTATCCCGACACCGTCGCCACCCACAGCCCGCACCAGGTGCTCTACATCGACGACGACGGGCTCATCCAGCGCCGCGACTACCAGGTCGACATCGCCGGCGGCTCACCCGGCGCCCACTACGTCTCGGACTTCGAAGAGATCGACGGCATCGTCGTACCACGCACCCGGATGATCTACGTCCGCGACGAAGACAACCACCCGATCCCCGAGCAACTCGTCGTGTCCATCGAGCTGACCGACCTCAAGCTCGCCTGAACCCCAAGTCGCTCCGCCTCCTCCGAACGGCCCAGGACAAGGCGGAGCGACCAGAGCGCGGCCCGGTACTACTCAGCCAGGAAGTTGTTCACCTGGGTGACGAAAGCTGTCGCGTGCTGGAAGAGGAAACCGTGCCCTGCGTCGCTGTAGAGCACGAGGACGGCGTTGTCGAGGTGCTGGACGGCGACATAGGAGGCCAGGGCGGGCAGCATCACGTCCAGTACGCCGTTGGCATAGAGAACGGGCTGCTTGATGCTCTCAAGGTCTGCCTGCGTCTGTTCGAACGGGATCGACTGGAGCTTCGCTACCGCGACAAGCTGACCCTTGCCCGCGGCATCCGAGACCGCACGAACCCCGGAGGCGAGCCTCGGAGCGACGTTGGTGAGGTGATCCCGGCCGGCCGCACGTCCGCGATCGGTCTCGGGGAAGAACAGGTACAGCACGTCCTCGTCTTCTCCGCCGCCCGGCTTGGCCATGATCTGGCGGACCTTGTCGCTCATGGCCGGTGCGCCAGGCACAGGGCTGCCCGGGCTGCTGCCCGCCACGATCAGTTTGCGGACCAGACCCGGACTGCGCCGGGTGACGTACTGCGCCACGATGCCACCCAGGGACCAACCAAGCAGGTCCACCTGATCCAGTCCCAGTGCCTGGATGAACTCGATGGCTCCGTCAGCGAACTGCTCGACCGAATCGCCCGGCTCGCCGGTGGTGTGGCCGATACCGATGTTGTCGAACACGATGACGTCGTGATTGACCGCCAGCTGATCGAGGAACTCCGGGTCCCACCAGTCGATGGTGCCGCGGAAGCGGTTGAGCAAAACCAACGGGATCCCACTTCGGGGGCCGATCCGGCGGTAGGTGAACCGGGCCGATGGCCCTGTGACAGTGAGATTTTCGGCCGAGTTGGCCAGGGACGCGGTCATGGTAGGAATCTCTCTCCAGACGAGCAACCGGCGGCGAGAAGGTCCACAGATTTGCGCCAGGACGCTGCGGACCTCCTCGCCCACTCACCTGAACCGGGCGAGCAGAACCAACTGTCGCTCGCCCTGCGCACCGCGGCATCCGTCAAATGACGCAGGATTCGCAAGACCCTTCTACTGGCCGAGGAACTTGCGCACGTGCTCACCGAAGGCGACCGGATACTGGTTCAGGAATCCGTGGCCCGAGTCGGGGTAGATCCGAAGTTGGGCGCCGGGAATCCTGTCGGCCAGCAGGTTGCTGTTGCTCGTCCGCATCATCGTGTCGTTGTCGCCGCAGGCCACGAGAGTCGGCTGGGTGATCGCCGCCAGCCGCTCCAGCTTCGACGAGTCCGGTATCGCCCACTCCATCAACGCCTGCAACTGGGCATCCCGAACCTCGAGCGTGGTGGCACTGTCCTGGTCGCCGGTCCGCGCGCCGGCTCTGGCCAGGTACGCCCACGCCGACTTGACGCTGTCCGTCGAACCGGAGAAGAAGAGCGAGATGAACGTCTCTGCGGTCGGGTTGTCGAGACACGAGGTGTCAAAGAGGTCGTCGGACCAGTTGTGGAAATCCGGACCGCCACGAGGCGCGGTACCCGCTAGCACGAGTCTTCGCACCAGGCGCGGCCGAAGCAGCGCCAACTCCTGGGCGATATGACCGCCCAGCGAAAACCCGAGCACGTCGATCTGGCGAAGGCCGAGCGCCGCGGTGAACGCGATCGTGTCCCGGGCCATGTCCGTGACGTTGTCGCGGACCCTTCCGGTCGACTCGCCAACGCCCCGCAGATCGACGGCGATCACTTCGCGATCAGCGGCCAGTACGTCGAGCAGCGCCGGGTCCCACGAATCCAAGTTGCCGCGGAAATGCTGGAGCAGCACCAGCGGCGGCACCGTCTCGGACCCAGTGCCACCGAACCGACGATAGACAAAAGTCTCCCCATCGACCGCAACCGTCCGGTTCCGCGCCCCCGCGGCACCTTCATCATCGCCGTTCGTCATCGAACCTCCACCCCTTCCCAGCATCGAGTTCCGTCGATGCCCAAGCTCACACCTGGCCAACAGCGAAGGAATACGTCGAATGACTGCCGCCGACATCCGAGCCCTCGCCAAGGTTCGTGCTCAGCACGGAAATCCTCCGGAATTCCCCACATCTGTGGGACGAGGAGCAGCAGATCGCCGACCCGGTCGCTCGGCTGCAGGCGTTGAGGGCCGGCGGCGTGGACAGCCGTCCGACCGGGACCGCCTGGGAGGTCTGGAGAGTGCACCGCCCCGGGCACTTCTCCAGACCTCCCCGCCGGACCGCCCTTGCCGAACGGGTCGGTGCTCACCGTCCCTCAAGGGAGGTGGTTCCCCCAGTTGCCGCGATGGACGACTTCGGCCGCACTTCGGCGACCTCGTCCCAGTGATGGCGACTGACCGTCCGGCGCGCGATAGCCCAACGACACAACACCGAGCAGCTCATAGCCCGACGGCACACCGAACTCCTCGAGCAACGGCGCCAGCACCTCCACCCGCGGCCCGAAGAAGCAAGCACCAAGACCCTCGTCAACCGCGGTCTGGAGCATCAACAGAATCGCCATCCCGGTATCCACATACCAGTACGGCGCCGTCCAGTGCGCCTCGGCACGATCGTCCCAGCCCTTGTCCGGCTTGGCGTACCGATCCAGATACGCCTCCTTGTGAGCGAAGGCGAGGATCAGCAAGGGCGCCCGCCGGATGGCGGTCAGTACCTTCGCGTACTCCGGGTCGTCGTCGGTCGCGATCCGCCAGTACCGCTCCCGTTCGTCACCTTGGAGCGTCAGGAACGCCCACCCTTGAGCGAACCCCGCGGACGGCGCCCGCAGACCGTTCGCGAGGATGCGCTCCCTGATGTCGGGCGGCACCGGTCGGTCCGGATCGTAGTTGCGCACCATCCGGCGGCGCCGGACCACCTCGCCGAATTCCATCGGGTTCCTAGAACATCCCGTTGGAGTTGGTGGATTCCGCCGGAACCTGCTGGATGACGTCCCAGTGCTCGACCACCTTGCCGTTCTCGACCCGGAAGAAGTCGGCCAGCGCCTGTCCCGGCTGGCCCGGTACGAGCACCATCTCGGAGTGGGTGACCACGATGTCCGCCTCGGCGACGACGCGCTTCACCTCGAGCTTGGCATCGGGAAAGGCGCCCTTGATCCGATTGACGAAGCCGATGAAGGCCTCAGCCCCGTCGGCCACCTGGGGGTTGTGCTGGACATAGCTCTCCCCCAGATACTCGGCCACCGACTTCTCCGGATCACCGGCGAAGGCGCCGGTGTAGAAGTCGAGGACGATCTCCTTGTTACGTTCAAGATCTGTCATGAAGGTTCCTTCGGGTCGAGGTCACACCGTGGGTGGCGGACCGATGATTTCGATGCCATAGGCACCGGCCATCGCGGCCAGCGCAGCAGGATCGGGTGGCAGATCGGGTGGCGCCGACGCCGTGGACCACGGTGTCCCGGCCTCGACGGCGAAGCGGTCGAAACCGGCCGGGGTGTGCAGGGTCAGAAACCTGGCCTGCGGACTGGTTACGACGAACGCATGCGGCAGCCGACGCGGCAGGAAGGCGACCCCACCGGCCCCGACCGCACGCGCCTGACCGTCGATCTCGACACGGAGCTCGCCGTCGAGAACCAGGAATGTCTCCTCGTCGAGGTCATGGCGATGCAGCGGGCTGTTGTAGCCGCGCTCACCTTCGTGCTCGAGGACGGCCAGTTGGCCTGCCGTCGAATCTGCACCGGCACGGATCCGGATCAGCGCACCGAGAAACCACACGGCCCGTTGCTCGTCCGGCATCAGAATGGCCGGCTTGCCCACATCCTTGGCTGTCATGGCTTCATTAGGCAGCTCGGGAAGTATGTCTGTCCAAGACCAAAATTCGTCATTACTATAGCCTCCATGCATATATCGCCGGACTCAGGTGTGGATCTACGGCTGCTGCAGGCGCTGGTAGCCATCGCCGACGAGGCCGGCGTCAGCGCTGCCGCGGAACGACTCCGCATCGCCCAGCCTTCGCTGAGCCGGCAGTTGCGCCTCCTCGAGAGGCGCCTCGGGCTGCCGTTGTTCGAACGCGCCGGGCGGCGGCTGCGGGTGACCGCGGCGGCCGAACCGGTGGTGGAATCGGCTCGACGGGCACTCGACGCTGCGGACGAGGTCCTCCGTACGGCGAAACGCGCGGCCGACGGCCAGCTCGGCAGGCTGGCCATCGGCGTACTACCCAGCTGCTCCCCCGTCCTGCTCGTGGACGCGTTGGCCTCATTCCGCGAGCACCACCCGCAGGTCGAGACGACCATCACCGAACTGGTCGACGAGGACCAATGGCGAGCCTTGCGGGAAGGAACGATCGATGTCGCGCTCAATCTGATCGAGCCGCCCCCGAGCGATCTGCCGCACCAGATCCTGACCGCCGAGCAGGTGTGTCTGGTCGTCCGTGACGACCACAGGCTGGCCGGCAAGGAGTCGGTCCGCATCTCGGACCTGGCCGGCGAGACCGTCACCTTCTTCAACCGGTCCGACCAACCCGTCGGGCACCGCTGGCTCACCTGGGCACTGCGCACCGCCGGCGTACGGACCACGCTGCAGGAAGCCACCCTGACAAATATCGTCGCCGCCGTCGCCGCCGGCCTCACGGTGTCGGTGATGATGCGTTCCTTCGAATCCATTCTGCGACCGCCCGGCGTCCAGTACATCCCCGTCGAAGGCTGGGCCATCGACCTGATCATGTCTCACCGCCCAGGCCAGGAATCCCCTACAGTGCAGGCCTTCCAGCGCGAAATGGCACTGGCGGTCGACCGCACGCGGCCGACCTGACGAGGTGGCCGGTTGCCGAACGCCGCGGCCACTTCGAAGACGCCACGAACGATCAGCCAGATGCCCAGGATCCAGGTAAGCGTCACCGCCGTCAGTCCCGGACTGGCGATCGCCAGGAAGGCCGCAACGACCGCGATCACACCGATCACCACCAACCAGTTCCGATCCATCGACAACCTCCCGAGACGAGCGACACTTCGGATCCACTGTGTCTGTGCCGGAACGACGCGTCATCCGTCGAATGACGCATCGTGGGTCAGGCTGCGTCACCAATCAATTCGCGGGCTACAACGGTGCCGTGGTTGCGGGCGTCGGCGTGCGCCTTGGACTCCGATTCCTTGGCGGCTTCGATCAGCTGTTCCATGCCCGGCGTCACCGGCGCAAGGGTCAGTTCGGCAACCGAGCTGCGGATGTTCATCCCCAGTACGTCGCCGAAGATCCGCTCCAGGTACGCCGTAGCGTGGTCCCATCCGTACTTCGGGGTCCCGGGCGCGTAGCCGCCACCACGCGAGAGTACGAAGATGGCCGGACGTCCTGCCACCGGGCTGGGGCCGTGCACCAATTCACGGTCGACCATCAACAGGTCGATCCAGGTCTTGATGTGCTGTGGGATTCCGTAGTTGTACATCGGTGCCGCGAGCAACAAAGCATCCGCTTCCCGGAACTCTGCCTGCAGTTCCGCAGCGATCGCCTTGGCCTCCTGCAGCGGCACGCCGTCATCGAGAATGGACTCCACGCCCAGCTCGGTGGTGACGAGGATCGGCCACGCGGTGGCAGGCAATGGGTGCCGGCCGAGATCACGCCGTACCACGACGCCGTCCGGGTGCTCCGCCAGCCAGGCAGCTTCGGCGCTGTCGGCCAAGGCTCGACTGACTGATCCGTCCAGGCGAATGCTGGCGTCCACCCGTAGCAAGGTGCTCATTCGTGCTGTCTCCATCGACTCGGCGGGCGCACGCTCATTGAGCTGCTCCCGAGATAATCTGTGAGACAGAATATTTGCTGAGCCGATCGCTGGGACGCATCTGTCAAATGACGTACTTTGACGGCCGCGGTCAGCTTCGTGGTGGCTGAGCGTGGCTGAGCGCCGCCTGCAACTGGGTCCGGTTGGTGATGCCGAGCTTCGGAAAGATCCGGTGCAGATGCGTGCCCACGGTGCGATGCGACACATACATCCGGTCGGCGATCTCGCGGTTGGTCAGTCCTTCGGCCGCCAGCAGGGCAATATGTCGCTCCTGGGCGGTGAGAGCACCGGTGGCATCGGGCGCGCCGTCCGGTTGCTCCGGCACCTTCGCCGGACGGGCGGTGCTGCCGCCCGCGGCACGGAGTTCGGCGGCGGCGCGGCCGGTCCACAGATGCGCGCCGGCCCGGTCGAAGGTGCGCAGAGCCGCTTCAAGATGTTCGCGAGCGTCGACGATCCGTCGGCGCCGACGGAGCCACTCGCCGTACATCAGCTGCGTGCGGGCCAGCTCCAGCGCGCCCGGATTACGCTCAGCGCCCTCCACTGCCAGTTCGAAGTACTTCTCGGCCTCGGGGCCCGCAGCGGTCAGGGCGAGGCTCCGCTGGACGAGGTTGTCCAGATACGGGCCGGCGAACCTTGTCGCCGACTCGGACACTGCTGCCAGCGCCGCCATGGAGCGTTCGGGATGCCCCGTACGGACGGCGGCCTCCGTCAGGTCGGCAATCGCCAGCAACCTGACCGTGGGATGGGTCTGCGTGGCGCGTAAGGCGTCCCAGGCATCTTCGTAGCGATGCTGGTTGAGTGCGAGCACGCCCTCCGCCCAGCTCACTCTGGCCTTCAGCGCCGGATGGTCCTCGCCGCCGGCCAGCGATCGGCTCTGAGCGATCGCGGCAACAGCCCGGGCGTCGTCACCGCTCCAGGAGTACGCGCGCGCCGCTGTGATCGCGGCATCGGCCGCGACAACTCGCAAACCGAGATCACTGCTGATCTGCCGTGCCAGCTCGGCGTCGGCCAAGCCGTCCCGCAACTCACCGAGGAAGACCCTGGCCCAGGCCCGCTCCTGAAGGGCCCAGGACTCGTCTCCCGGCGCTCCGGTGCGGCGGAAATAGTCGACGCCGAGACTCCAGCAGCTCAGTGCCGCCGCGAAGTCCTGCAGTGTGTCCGCCATCAGCCCGACGCCGATGATCATCTGCGGGCGGCTCGGCCAGCGTTCGACCTCGGTGGACAGCAGGCCGTCCGCTACGACGCGGAGCAGTTCGGTAAGCCGGGGACGCGTCTGAACGGCATACTCCTCCGGAAAGAGCAGGACACGTCCGACCTGTGCGATCGCCTCGCCGCCTGCACAGGACGCCAGCTCAATGGCGTGACGTAGCCGTTGCCGCAAGTCGTCCGGCAGTCCGGACACGCAATGGGCGGTGGCGGCTGTGGCCAGCACACGCAATCGCTGCATCGGGTTGTCGCTACCGCTAGGCCCACCGAGACGCTCGGCAAGCGCGAGCAAGTCCTCCGCCGACCGGCCAGGGACCAGAGCCGTTCGGGTCAAAGCCACTTCCGTCAGGGCGAGATGTGCGACGACGTCAGGGCTTCCCGCCAGCGAATCAGCCTCTCGGACGAGCATTGCACCTTCTGCCACATCGCCGGCCTGGCGGGCGATCTCCGCCGCCATAGCGAGCCGGCGCGCACGCTCGGCCGTCCCGGAGGTAATCACGGCGGACCGCCGTAAGGCGGCCACTGCTTCGGTGAGGGCGCCCCGAGCCCGTGCTCTGGCCGAACTGCACTCGAGGGCCGCCGCCACGGAATCGTCGTGATCCGTCACCGCTGCGGCCGCGTGCCAAGCCGAGCGGTCCGGGTCATCGGCCGCCTCGGCCAGGGTCCGATGGGCCGCCGTACGCTCGGCGAAAGTGGCTCCGCCGTACACCGCCGACCGCACCAGCGGATGCCGCAGGACGATCCGGCCGTTGACCACGCCCGCAAGGCGAGCCCGTTCGATCGGCGCAAGGTCTTCCGGGCCCAGCCCTTCCCGCTCACCGGCGGCCAGCAGTTGGCCGACCGATGCTTCCGGCGCAGCCGCGATCAGCAGCAACAGTCGACGGCTACGCTCCGGCAGCTGGGAATTCCCGGACAGGAAGGCCTGCTCCAAGCGCCGTGTTGTTGGCAGCCATTGCTCTCCCGAGGTGCCGACGGTATTCGGGGCGCTCGATCGCGCCCGGCCGAGTTCGATCAGGGCGAGCGGATTTCCCGCGGCTTGCGCCAGCACCAGCTGCAGTTCCCGATCATCAATCCCCGGCTGCTCCGCGCGCAGGAGATCCATGGACGTGGCCTGGTTCAACGGGCCGAGCAGGAGCCTCGGCATCCCGACGGAACGGATCACAGCGGCCGACCCGCCCTCGGGGGCCTCCAGACCACCGACGGCCGAATCGGTACGCATAGTGATCGCCAGCAACAACCGCACGGTGGACAGCCGCCGGGCAGCGAAGGCGATCGCCTGTGCGGTCGAGGTATCCAGCCACTGGGCGTCTTCCACCACGACCAGCGCAGGCTGCTCAGCGGCGTACTCCTCCAGCAGGCTGAGCGTCGCCAGCCAGATCATCAGCCGGTTCGGCTGCGACCCTTCGCTGCGGCCGAGCGCCACCTCCAGGGCTTGGCGCTGGCCGATCGGGAGGGCCGGCAGGCGGTCGAGCAACGGATGGATCAGCTCGTGCAAACCGGCGAATCCGAACGGCGTCTCGCCCTCCACACCGACGCACCGCAGCACCCGGAAGTCCTGCTCCTCAGCCACGGCTGCGACCACATTGACGAGCGTGCTCTTGCCGATGCCGGCATCACCCTCGATCAGGACCGCTTGACCGGCTGTCGCTACCGAGGCGAGCAGTTCCGCGCAACGAGCCAGCTCGTCGCCGCGGCCGACCAGAGCCGTCGGACCGTCGCCGAAGGCCGGCAGATTTGTCTGCACCTGGTGAGTCTAACTTCGCCCGTCGCCTGTTCGGGCAAGCCTGATTGCCTCAACGGCCGCCCGATCCGCCCCGCAGCGATCACCCGTGTCAGATTGGCCCCGGACACGAAGGGTGCCCATGGGCAGCGAGGGCGACAATTTCTCGGACGGAACGTCGTTCCCGGAACTCGGAACGAGCACTGAAGACGTACTGGCGGTCGCGAGTCCGCGGCTCGACGACGATCAACTCGCCCGGGCGGCCGGATACGGCGTACGGCGTACTGTCAGCGCCGGCGAGTTGCTGTACCAGGTCGGCGAGGCCAGCGCCGATCTGGTCGTCTGCGAGACGGCAACCTTGGCCTCGTACCGCACGACAGAGTCGGAATCCGACCCGTTCCTGGTCTACCGGCCGGGAGAATTCACCGGCGAACTGAGCGTGCTGACCCGGGCGACGCGCAACCTCGCCGTACTCCACCCGCATCGTCGGCGACGCACGCTCGGGACAGGGCCTGGACCTGCGCGTCTTCCTTTCCCGGATGGGTCTGCCGTATCTGTGGCTGGACAGCACATCAGCCGAAAAGGCGTCGTCGTCGGTGGCCAAGCCGCTACCAGCGCCCGGATCGAGAACTACCTGGGCTTCCCGTTCGGCCTCAGCGGCCTCGACCTGACCACCCGGGCGGTTGTGCAGGCACTCAAGTTCGACGCGAACATCGTCAGCCCCTGCCCCGTCGCGAGCCTGTCCACGACCAGCGACGGGTTGTTGATCACCTTGACCGACGGTACCCAGATCAAGGCCGGAACTGCTCTGATCGCCACCGGTGCCGCCTACCGATCGCTGCCGATCGAGCGCTGGGACGAGTTCGTCGGCAATGGCATCTACCACGCAGCGACAGACATCGAGGCGCAGAGCATCGCGGGCGAGGCCGTGACAGTGGTCGGCGGCGCGAACTCGGCCGGCCAGGCCGCCCTGCACCTCGCCCGGTACGCCGACCACGTGACGCTGGTCGTGCGCGGAACCGACCTCGGCGCCGAGGCCTGTTCAGCTTCATCGTCGCGGTCGCCGCGACCGACTGGCTGGCGGGCCCCGCCGTCGACGCGAACGGCTTCATCCTGACCGATAGCCAGCTGGCCGACGTGCATCCAGGTGCCGAATGGGCCGGGATCGATTCGGGTCCGCTGCCGTTCGAGACCATCAGGCGCTGGCTCGCCGGCGCATCCGGCGGTGACTACGGTCGTTTGACGTATGCCCAACCGGGGGTATGCGCGGCAGGCTGGTGCCAGTCGCGCACACAGGGAGGTCATGGATGACTCAGGTCGTTGCCTCGGCGCCGCATTCGACGGTACCGAAGCCACCGATCGCCGTGTCGTTGCGGGCCACCGACCCACTGACCCTCGCAGGCCTGAACGTTCTGCTGAGGAACCGTCCCGAGCTACAGGTCACCGACGACGAGGCTCAGGCCGCCGACGTTCATGTCATCGCGGCACACCGGCTGGACAGCCGCACAGTACCCATGTTGCGGAAGACGGCCGCCGCCGGCAGCCGTCCCGGCGTACTCCTGCTGGACGAGATCAACGAGGCGCAACTGCTGCTTGCCGTGGAGTGCAGCGTCCAGGCGGTGCTGCCCCGATCCGCCGCAAACGCCGAACAGCTGACCCAGGCCGTCGTAGCCGTCGCGACCGGTGACGGTTTGTTGCCGCCGGTCTGACCCCTCGCGAGGTCGAGCTGATCCGGCTGATGGCGGACGGACTGGACACCAAAGAGATCGCCCAGCAACTGCACTGTTCGGAGCGCACCGTCAAAGGGACGCTCCACCACGTAACTCGACGACTTCGGCTGCGTAACCGATCGCACATCGTCGCCCACGCCATGCGGTACGGCGTGATCTGAAAATGCACAGAGAGGAAAGCTGGATCATGGGTTCTACGGTGAGCATCGACAAGACCGAGGGCTACCGGTGGACTGTCACCTTCGACAGCCCACCGACCAACCTGGTCACCCCGGCTCTTGTCCAATATCTGCACGAGGCCGTCGAAGCGATGGCTGCCGAGCCCGACCTCAAGGTCGTGGTCTTCGACAGCGCCAACGACGACTTCTGGCTGAACCATTTCGACCTCGCCCAGGTGCCGAACTTCCCCACCGACACCGAGGGCCGCGCGCTCTGGACCACAGTCGTCCTGCGGCTCGCCGAGCTGCCGTTCGTCACCATCGCGAAGATCCGCGGCAGGGCCCGCGGCGGCGGCGACGAGTTCCTGCTCGCCTGCGACCTTCGCTACGCCAGCCGCGAGCGGGCGATCGTCGGCCAGATCGAGGTCGGCACCGGCATCCTTCCGGGCGGCGGCGCCACCGAGCGACTGCCCCGGCTGATCGGCCGCGACCGTGCTCTGGAAGCCATCCTGACCAGCTACGACTACTCCGCGGACGTCGCCGAACGATACGGCTGGGTGACCAAGTCGCTGCCCGACACCGAGCTCGACGACTACGTGGACGCACTGACCACGCGGCTCGGCGCCTTCGACAAGACCGCGCTGGCCGGCGCGATGCGGCAGGTCAACCGCGCCACCCAGCTGCCCGGAGACGACCTCCACTCGGCGTACGGCGAATTCCTCGAATCGATGACCTGGCCGGGATTCCGGCAACGTCTCGACGGCCTTCGCCGGGCCAGCCAGGAACTCGGCCCGAACCTCGAGCTGCACCTGGGCGACCACCTCGCCGACCTCGCCTGACCCACCCCTACCGCTTTGGAGCCAACCCCATGACCTCCCTGGAAGGCGCCGTCGTACTCGTCACCGGCGGCACCCGCGGCCTCGGCAAGGCAGTCGTCGACGACCTGCTGACCCGCGGCGTCACCAAGGTCTACGCGACCGCACGCAAGCCCGGGCCCAGCACCGACCGCCGCGTCATCCCGCTGCAACTGGAGACCACAGACCAAGCATCGGTCGACGCCCTGCCAGCTGCGGCACCCGACGTGACCGTCCTGGTCAACAACGCAGGCATCGACACCTCGAGCCGCAGCTACCTGGACACCCCGATCGAGGACCTGCGTCGAACCATGGACGTCAACTACTTCGGCACCCTGGCCGTAACGCGCGCCGTCGTACCAGTGATCGAGCACAACGGCGGCGGCCACATCTTGACCATGCTGTCCGCCATGTCCTGGGCGGCGTACGGCGGCGGCTACTCGGCATCGAAGGCCGCCCTGTGGCTCCAGACGAACGGCCTACGACTGGAGCTGCTGGACCGCGGGATCGGCGTCACCGGCCTGTACATGGGCTACGTCGACACCGACATGACCGCCGGAGTCTCCTCCCCCAAGACCGCACCGGCCGACATCGCCCAAATGGCCCTGGACGGTGTCGAAGCAGACGACTTCGAGGTCCTGGCAGACGCCACCGCCCAACGCGCCAAGGCCGGCCTGTCACTAGACCTCACCGCTCTCTACCCCCAACTGAAGCAGTAACCCCAATCTATTGCCGCGCGTGACCGGCCAAGGATCTCAGTCATCTGACGCACGCGGCGAGCCGGCCTGAGCACGAAGGATCACGGAATGCGCATCGTCACCCAGGACACGCTCGGCGGTCCGGAAGTCCTGAGGGTCACCGAGGCGCCGCGCCCGGAGCCCGGCCCGACCGAGGTCCTGGTCCGGGTCAAGGCGGCCGGTATCAACCCGGTCGACCTGAAGGTCCGCCGAAGCGGCGGATTCGGCGCTCAACCACCCTTCACAATCGGATGGGACGTCGCGGGCGTCGTCGAGAAGACCGGATACGGCGCCACTGGCCTACGCGAAGGCGACGAGGTACTCGGCATGCCGTGGTTCCCCCGGCCGGCGAGAGCCTACGCGGAGTACGTCACCGCGCCGTCGCGACATTTCGTCCGCAAGCCCGCCGGTATGTCGTTCACCGAGGCAGCCGCGTTACCGCTGGCCGGCCTCACCGGATGGCAGAGCCTGTTCGACATCGCCGACCTCCAGCCAGGACAACGCGTTCTCGTCGGTGCCCACAGCGACCTGCGGTGGCTGCCTTCGATCAAACAAGGCGGTCAGCTCAAGGTACGAGTCGCGCACACCTTCGCGCTCGGCCAGGTGGTCGACGCACACCAACTGATCGAATCCGGTCGCGCTCACGGAAAGGTCGTACTGATCGTCGACCCGGATTGACTAGCACCCAGGTCGGCTGGCTGCCGACCGATCCGCTTCCTGCCGGCGGCGGCTCGTGTTGTCGCTGTGAACCACGACTATGAGGAGAAGCGCATTGGGTACCACCAGTTTTGGTGCAGTGTCGGCCGTCAAGCAGCGCTCGGGCCATTCGTTCGATGTGGAGATCAGCCCGCTGTGGACTGCGGGGGGCCGACCCAATGGTGGGTACCTGCTCGCGACGGCAGCACGGGCCGCGGTGGCATTGGGCGGCCTCCACGCCGATGTCATCGCCGCGAACGCGCAGTACCCAAGGTCGCCGGAGCCGGGATCCGCCGAGGTCGTGCTCGAACCGCTCCACACGGGTCGGACGTCGAGCCATGTACGAGCAACTCTTCGTCAGAACGGCAACCTCTGCGTTGAGGCCTCGTTCATCCTCGGAAGTGTCACCGCTGGCGTAACCGCCGACTGGCAAGCGGGTTTACCCGATGACACTGCGACCGATCGACTGGGTGGAATCCGGGTACCTCCGGTCACCCCGACCGGCGTCACCGCTGCCATCATGAACGAGGTCGATCTCCGCCTCCATCCTGCCACGGCACTGATCGACGGCCCGACCGGCCGCGGCGAAGTACGTGGCTGGCTGTCACTGCCGTCCGACGAACCTTTCGATCCGATCTCCCTGCTGTTCGCTGTCGATGCCCTGCCCCCCGCCACTTTCGATATTGTCCCCACGTCCTTCGTCCCGACGCTGACACTGACCGCATATGTCCGGGCGATTCCCGCGCCGGGCCCGGTCCGCGTGCTGCAGCGGGCGAACCTCATCGCGGACGGCCTGGTCGATCAGGCCTGTTTCGTGTGGGACATCAACGGCCAACTGGTTGCCCAAGCCACCCAGCTCTCCGGCATCCGGCTCGGGTGATCAGCCGACGTCAGCCGACGGCCTCTCGGCGGGCCTGACCTTGACCCGAGTCGAAGCCCTAGCCCTACTCGCCGCCTACGCGCTGACCATGCCCCTGCTGCTCTCAACCTGACTGGTGCGGTCCACAACCGCTGCGCGAGCGACGGCCCGGGCCACGAGCACGCCAACCGCTACCTCGCTGCATCTGCGGCAATTGGCCACCGACCAGGTGTTGACATCCTGGTGAACCACGCCGATATTTGCAAACGTTTGCACACTACTCCCCCGCGCTCGCCGCCCCTGGCCGCGGTGGCAACAGCGATCGTCAGTGAGGCTTGACATGACCCTTCAACGACGACATTTCCTTGCGCTCGGTGCCGCCGGTGCGGCCGCCGCTACCTTGAGCCGGCCGGATTCTGCGGCCGCCGCCGGTCTGGCCTCGACCGAGATCCGGTATCTGACCGGTGCCGATCGCGACACCCCGGTCGACTGGGACTTCATGGTCAGTAGCGGCCGGCGTAGCGGTGTCTGGTCGAGCATCCCGACGCCATCGCAATGGGAGTGCGAGGGCTTCGGCACCTACCGCTGGGGCTGGAACCTGGCACCGGAGGAGATCGGCCATTACCGGCACAGCTTCACGGTGCCCGGAAGCTGGAAGGACCGGCGGACCTACCTGGTCTTCGAGGGTTCGATGACCGACACCGAGGTGTGGCTGAACGGCGAGAGCGCCGGCCCGAAACACCAAGGTGGCTTCTACCGGTTCCGCTATGACGTCACCGGCAAACTGCTGCCAGGAGCGTCCAATCTGCTGGAAGTGACCGTCGCCCGGGAGTCTGCCGACGAGTCGATCAACCGCGCCGAGCGGATGGGCGACTACTGGAACTTCAGTGGTATCTATCGACCCGTCTACCTGCAGTCCGAGCCGATGGAAGCCGTCGACAGGCTCGCTGTGGATGCCCGGGCCGACGGGTCGTTCGCCGTCGATACCTACCTGACCGGCGTGACAACGGCAGATCGGGTGATCGCGCAGATCCGCCGCCTGGACGGCACCCCGGTCGGCAGTCGGTTCAGCGCAAGCATCGATGGCCAGGAGAAGGTCACAGTACGGACGACGATCGACCGACCGGACCTGTGGAGTGCCGAGACGCCGAATCTCTACCAGGTGGAGGTCACGTTGGCGTCGAAGGCCGACTGGCTGCACACGACCAGCGCCCGGTTCGGGTTCCGCACGATCGAGGTACGGGCCGGCGACGGCGTGTACGTCAACGGCGCCAAGATCGTCTTCAAAGGCGTCTGCCGACACACCAGCTGGCCGACCTCGGGCCGGACGAGCAGCAAGAAGCTCACCCGCGACGACATCTCGCTGATCAAGGAGATGAACATGAACGCGGTGCGGATGTCGCACTATCCACCGGACACCCACTTCCTGGACCGCTGCGACGAGGTCGGCCTGTACGTGCTCGACGAACTCGGCGGCTGGCAGAAGAAGTACGACGAAGGCGTGGCGGCCCCGCTGGTCAAGTCGATGGTCACCCGCGACGTCAACCATCCCTCGATCGTCTTCTGGGACAACGGCAACGAAGGCGGCTGGAACACCGCTCTGGACGACGACTTCGCGCTCTACGACCCGCAGCAGCGCAAGGTTCTGCACCCTTGGGCCAACTTCAGCGACATCAACACCGACCACTACGAGACCTACGACAGCACCCGTCGCATCCTCGAGGGCACCACGATCTTCATGCCGACGGAGTACTTGCACGGCCTGTACGACGGTGGCCACGGCGCCGGCCTGGACGACTACTGGAAGCTGTTGGGCGAACGGCCACTCAGCGCGGGCGGCTTCCTCTGGTCGTTCGCCGACGAAGGCGTGGTCCGCGAAGACCTCGACGGCAGGATGGATGTCAACGGCAACCAAGCTCCGGACGGCATCATCGGCCCCTTCCGGGAGAAGGAGGCCAGCTTCTTCACCATCAAGGACATCTGGTCGCCGATCCAGACGACCCTGCCGCCTGAATTGCCCACCGACTTCACCGGCGACCTGCCGATAGTCAACCGATACGCCTTCACCAACACGTCAGACTGTCGTTTCGAGTGGTCGCTGATCGACTACGCAGGCCCGGCGGACCGTCGTACCGGTCACACGGTTCGCGTCGCGGGGGCGGCGAAGCGGTTGGATCTGGCCGCTGGCCACGCTGGAGTCCTGCCACTGCGGCTGCCTTCGAACTGGCGACGCCACGATGCGCTGGCCGTGGCTGTCACCGATCCGACCGGACGGCAGATCGCCCGGTGGGTATGGCCCACCAAGAGCGCGGCCGATCATGCCCGGGCCCTGGTGCGACCCGGCCGCGGTAGCGTCGATGCCGTCGCGACCGAGGACGGCATCACGCTGCGAGCCGGCAAGACCGGCGTCACCATCGACGCCCACACCGCAAGACTGACCGGCGTAACCTACGGCGGGTTGCCGATCTCGCTGTCGAACGGTCCCGCTCCGGCGACCGGCACGGCGGCCCTGCGCAGCCTGAGTCATGGCGCCGAAGGGAGGGCGTACGTCGTTCGCGCGGAGTACGACGGTGGCCTGGCGTCGGTTCAGTGGCGACTCCAGCCGAGCGGTTGGCTGCAACTGGACTACAGCTACGACCTAACCGGAAGTCATGACTACTTCGGCGTCAACTTCGACTATCCGCAGGCGAAGGTCGAGGGTGTGAAGTGGCTCGGCCGCGGACCGTACCGGGTCTGGCAGAACCGGATGCGCGGCGTCGTCACCGACGTCTGGGCAAAAGACTTCAACGACACCGCCACCGGCGCCGAAGGCTGGACCTATCCGGAATTCAAGGGCTACCACGCCGACCTGCACTGGGCCGTCCTGCGAACCGTCGAAGGACCGATCACGGTCGTCACCGAGGACAACGGTCTCTTCCTGCGCCTGTTCACGCCGAAGAACGGCGTCGATCCGCGCAACACCGCCGTACCGTTCCCGGCCGGTGACCTGTCCTTCCTGGACGCGATTCCGGCGATCGGCACCAAATTCGACCCTGCGGTCGCCCTGGGTCCGCAGAGTCAGCCCGCCGTCGCCACCGGTCCTTACCACCACACTCTCCACTTCAAGTTCGGCCGGTGACCGGGCCAGGCGACGGTAGGGTGGCCGGGCAGAGCCGTGGACGAAGAGTGGAGGACATCGGTGCCCGCACGAGGACGGGTCCGTCTCGTCGACGTCGCACGAGAGGCCGGCACTTCGATCTCCACCGTGTCGCGGGCTCTGAACGGCTCTCCCCTGATCTCGACCGAGGTGACGGAGCGGGTGCGTGCCGTCGCCGGCCGAATCGGCTACCGAGCCGACACCGTCGCCCAGGAACTGAAGCTTGGCCGCGTTCGAACAATTGGCGTGACGGTGCCCGACCTTGCCAATCCCTTTTTTCCGGAGTTCTTGAAAGGCCTGTCGGCAGCTGCGAGAGATGCTGGACACCGGGTCCTGATCGGCGAGAGCGAAGAGGACCCGGTGCGGGAACTCCGGCTGGCGACCGAGCTGGCCGATCACTCGGCCGGGCTGGTGCTCTGCAGTCCACGGCTGCGCCCGGCCGGCCTGCGGCAGGTGCTCGACCTGCAACTGCCGGTCGTCTGCGTCAACCGGCCGGTGCCGGGCGCCGGGCAGATATCGATCGACTACGCGGCAGGCACCCGGTTGCTGCTCAGCCACCTCACAGAGCTGGGCCATCGACGAATCGCCTATATCGGCGGCCCGCCGGCTTCCTGGGCGGACGGCCTGCGCCGGCGCACACTCCGCAAGCTGGCACCGGCGTCCGGCATCGAACTGACGGAGATCCAAGGCGGCTGGTCCGGTGACCACGGGTTCGCGTCCGGCCCGGAAGTGCTGCTCAGCAAGGCTACGGCGGTTATCACGTTCAACGACCTGGTCGCGGTCGGATTGATGAGCTGGTTCGTCGACAACGGCATCGAGGTACCGGCGGAGTGCTCCGTGGCGTCGTACGACGACATTCCACAAGCCGCCTACATGCGACCGCCGCTGACCTCCCTGAGCAACCAGCGAATCATCCTCGGCCGCCTCGCCTGGGCTCACCTGGCCAGCTGCCTCGGCGACGGCACCCGCCCACGAACTACCTTGCTGACCCCCGAACTGGTCATCCGCGGCAGCACGGCGCCCCCGGTCCGTGACCGAGCCTGAAATCCTTTTCAGACCTTCATACGGCGTCCGGCGGTCGGCTTGGCCAGGCCGGTGGTCTGCCGGACCATCAGTTCGGTCGGCAGCTCGCGGATCCGGCTGACCGCGCGAGACTGGTCGTCGAGTAGCTCGAGCAGCAGCTTCACCGCCGCGCGACCGGCAATCTCCTTGGGCAGGCTGAGGCTGGTCAGCGGCGGCTCCACGATGCCCGACATCGGAATGTCGTCGATGCCGACCACACTGAGGTCGGCCGGCACGTTCACGCCGCGCAGCCGCAGTCCGCTGATGGTGCCGAGCGCGACCAGGTCGTTGTAACCGATGACCGCGGTGACTCCCGAGATGATGACTCCCTCCGCCGCTTCCAGGCCACCGGCGAACGTCGGAGCGAAGCTGCCCAGCTGCACGAGCTCGATCGCGCTGTCCTGACAGACAGTCTTGAGAGCTGTCAGCCGCTGCCGGTTGGACCAGCTGGTACGCGGACCGCCGACGAATCCGATCCGCCGATGGCCGAGTCCCGTCAGGTGCTGAATGATCTGGCGGATGCCGTCCAGATTGTCGACCACGACGGCGGGCACTGATCCATGCAGGCGATTCAGCAGAACGACGGGAACCAGGGCCGCGGCTTCTTGGAGCTCGGCCACCTTCAGCCGGGGCGAACAGAGCACGATGCCGTCCACCTGCTTGGCGAGGTCATGCACCAGGCAGAGCTCGGCGGAGGCGTCCTCATCGGTGTCGACGACGAAGACCTGGTACTCGGCCTCTCTTGCTGCCTGCTGAATGCCTTTGACCACCAAGGGGAAGAACGGGTTCGCGAGGTCGGGGAGGATCAGGCCGAAGTTGCCGGTCCGCCCGGTGATCAGGCCACGGGCCGCTCGGTTGGGCCGGTAGCCCAGATGTTCGGCGACCCGGATGACCCGCTCGCGCGTGGCCGGCTCGACGATCTCCGGTGAGGACAGCGCACGCGAGACCGTCGCGGGCGAGACGCCGGCGACCTGCGCCACGTCGCGAATGGTGACTGCCATCGGGCTCCCTGCCTGAAAACGTTTGTCCGAGGTTAGCAGGCTGTCGCCGAGCCATTGCTGAAACGCCCGGCTCATGAAACCCTTTTCACCGGAGTCGGCCCACCTCCGGGAGAGCCGATCAGGTTGTCCCCGAGCAGGAGGGTGCAGGCCATGGGTGAGCACACACGGAGACGGTGGCCATCGGAGCTGGTCCGGCGCCGCCGACGAAGCCTTCCACTGCTGGCCGCGTTGGCCATCGTCGCAGGCCTCCTCCCTGGCCTCGCTTCCGGCCAGGCGGCGGCGTCGGCGCCCACCGCGGCAGCTGCCGGGCTTGCCGGGCAGACGGGAAGCCCTTCGATGGTCTCCTTCGCCGACCACCCCGGCTGGTTCGCCCTGGTCCGGGGCGCGGCTGCGGCCCCGCTCGTGGTCAGCAGCTCGGATTACGAAGGCGTCGTCCGGACAGCCGGCGATCTGCGGACCGACATCGATCGGGTCACCGGTACGCTGCCGCAACTGCTGAACGCCGTACCCAGGAGCGACCGGATCGTTGTCGTCGGCACCATCGGCAAGAGCCCGCTGATCGACCAGTTGGTGCAGTCGCGCAAGCTCGATGTGCGGGGCATCCAGGGCCGGTGGGAGACGTCGGTGCAGACGACGATCCGCGATCCCTTCCCGGGCGTCCGGGAGGCCTTCGTCATCGCCGGCAGCGACCAGCGCGGCACGATCTACGGCAGCTACGAGCTGTCGAAGCAGATCGGTGTTTCGCCGTGGCACTTCTGGAACGACGTACCGGCTGTCCACCACGACGTCATCAGCCTGCAGCCGGGCCGGCATAGCCAGGGCACACCCGCGGTCAAGTATCGCGGCTTCTTCATCAACGACGAGGCTCCCAACCTGGCTTCCTGGGCGCGGCAGTACTTCGGACCAGGGCTCGCCCCCGGACAGCCGCAGGGGTTCAACAGCAAGTTCTACGCGCAGGTCTTCGAGGTGATGCTGCGGCTCAAGGCGAACTATCTCTGGCCCGCTGTCTGGGGCCGCGCCTTCGCCGAGGACGACCCGAAGAACCACGAGCTCGCTACCAGGTACGGCGTCGTCATGGGCACCTCGCACGAGGCGCCGATGATGCGTGGGATCGAGGAGTGGAACCGGCACGCGAAGGCGGCGGTCCGCGACGCGGCCGGCAACATCGTCGAACCCGGGTACGACCCGTACGGCGGCACCGGCGAGTGGAGCTTCGTCCGCAACCGGGCCGCGATCGTGCAGTACTGGCGGGACGGCATCCGCCGGATGCGCAACCAGGCCTTCGATGGTGTGGTGACGCTCGGCATGCGGGGCAACGGGGACACGGCGCTGCCGGACGGCAGCGGCCGGGAACTGATGGAAGAGATCATCGCGGTGCAGCGCGGCATTCTCGCCGACGAACTCGGAGCCGGCACCCAGCCCACCGGCCTTCCCCAGGTTTTCACGCTGTACAAGGAGGTTCAGCGCTACTGGGACCAGGGGCTGCGGCCGCCGGACGATGTCACGGTCGTCTTCGCCGACGACAACTGGGGCAACATGCGCAAGGTCCCGGACCGCGCTCTCGCACCACGCAGTGGCGGCTACGGTCTCTACTACCACTTCGACTATGTCGGTGCGAATCGCAACTACAAGTGGGTCGACACAGTCAACCTGGCGAACACCTGGGAGCAGCTGAACACGTCGTACCAGTACGGCATCGATCGTCTCTGGGTGGTCAACGTCGGCGACCTGAAGAACGAGGAGATGCCGACGCAGTTCTTCCTGGACTATGCGTGGAGCCCGTCTGCCTGGCCGCTGGACAAGCTCGGGACCTGGGAGCGACAGTACGCGGCCCAGAACTTCGGACAGGCACTCGCCGGGCCGATAGCGGACCTCCTGCACGACTACAGCCTGCTTCAGTCCCGTCGTAAGCCTGAATTGCTCAACCGGCGGCAACGGCTGGATCCGGCCAAGGATCCCAGTACGTCGGCCGCAATCGTCACCGACGACAAAGCAAGTCCGTTCAGTGCCGGCAACTACCAGGAGCTGACCAGAGTCACCAACGAATGGCAGGCACTCGCCGCCAGGGCCGAACAGCTGCGAAACAGGATCCCGAGCGGTTGGGACGATGCCTACTTCCAGCTGGTGTATTACCAAGTGGTGGCCTCGGCCAACCTCTACGAGCTCCGTGAGGCTCAGTGGACGAACCTTCGCTATGCACAACAAGGCAGATCCGCCACCAACGACTACGCCGAGGTGGCAGAGGCCCGGTTCGCCACCGACCGGCAGCTCAGCACGTGGTACAACACAAATGTTGCCGGCGGCAAGTGGATCGACTTCCAGCGGCAAACCAAGCTCGGTTACGGGGACAAGGAGCGCTACGGGCCCAACGCCAGCTGGCAGGAACCACCGGATCCCGACCAGATCTACCCTGCGTTGCAGCGGATCCAGGTACCGCAGACGGCGGAGATGGGCGTCACGATCGACGGTGCGGCCGGCCGGTCGGACACGTCCGCGGAGCCCTGGTGGCCGAACTCGACCCAACCGGCGGTGCTGCCGGAGTTCAGTCCGTACCAGACGGCGCCGCGTCAATACATCGAGGTGTTCAACCGCGGCACCTCACCGTTCGGCTACGAGATCACTCCGGGTGTGAGCTGGTTGCATGTCACCCGGGCGAGAGGCACGGTGGACAAGGAGATTCGGGCCGAGCTCTTCATCGACTGGAAGGCGGCACCCAGGGGTACGACGACCGTTCCGATCGTCGTCAAGGGTTCCGAAGGGACCCAGGTCACCGTTCAGGCAGTTGTCGACAATCCCGCTCTCCAGCAATCGGCCGGCCACATCGAGTCCCAGGGCACGGTGTCCATCCGTGCCGACCACTTCACCCGCAAGGTGTCCGACGCGACGGCCGGCTGGGAGACGCTCGACGGCATCGGCCGGACCGGACCCGGAGTCACGCCCTGGCCGGTGACCGCGCCGAGCCGGATCCCAGGAGGTGACGGCGCCCGGCTGGAGTACACCGCAACGCTGACGACAGCGGGACCGGTGCAGATCACGGCGTACGTCTCGCCACGCAACAGCGCCCTGTCGTCCAACGGCCTGCGGTACGGCGTTTCCGTCGACGACGCTGCCCCTCAGCTCGTCACCTTCACCAAGGGATCGGACGACACCACGATGAACGGCGTGTGGGGTCGTTCCACCTCCGACAACGTCAACCGTACGGCGACCACCCATGTCATCGACAGGCCGGGAATTCACACGATCAAGTTCTGGATGGTCGATCCGACCGTCGTGCTGCAGAACCTGGTCATCGACACCGGCGGCGAGCGGTGGAGCTATCTCGGCCCACCGGAAAGCCTGCGCAGGTAGCAGCCCGGCCGCCCGACAGTGCACTGAGGAGTCCGCCCCATGTATCGATCCTCGCTCACCAGAATCATCACGACAGTCGCCACCGCGGTCGCCGTCGTCCTGACGACGCAAGGCCTCGCAGGCCGGAATCAGGCTGCGCCCGGCCCAGAGCCGTCGCGCCCGCACTGGGTCAGCACCTGGACGTCCATGCCGCAGTTGACCGAACCCGGCAATCTGCCGCCTGCTCCCTTCACCCAGCCGGATCGCGTCCTGGCCGACAGCACCTTGCGGCAGACCATCCGGGTCTCGGTCGGCGGACGTCAGCTCCGGCTGAGGTTCTCGAACGCTTTCGGTACGACAGCGCTGCCGATCAGCGCGGCGTCCCTGGCCCTGCCGGCCGGCGGGCAGGCCGGAGTGAGTGCGATCCAGCCCGGTACTGCTCACCCGGTGACCTTCAACGGGAGGACGGCGGCCACGGTGCCGACCGGTGCCCAGATCGTCTCCGATCCGGTCAGCATCGACCCTGAGGCAAGGTCGAATCTCACCGTCACGATCTATCTGGCCGCCGGCCAGGCGTCGAACAACATCACCTCGCATCCCGGCTCGCGGACGACGTCGTACCTGGTCAAGGGGAACCAGGTGGATGCCACCGACCTGTCCGATCCGACGCCGGTCAACCACTGGTACTTCCTCAGCGGCGCGGAAACAGTGTCTGCACGGGACGCCGCGGGCGTGGTCATGCTCGGCGACTCCCTCACCGACGGCCGCGGCTCCACCACCAACCAGAACAACCGCTGGCCCGACCAATTGCTCGATCGGCTGCAGTCCCGGCCGAACACCGCCGGCATCGCGATCCTCAACCAGGCCGCCGGCGGCAACCGGGTGCTCAACAACGGTCTGGGACCCAATGTCTTGTCCCGGGTCGACCGCGATGTCCTGGCCCAGACCAGAGTCGACTGGCTGATCGTGTTCGTCGGCATCAATGACATCGGCAGCGCCGCGACCACCGAGGCAGGGCGGCAGCAGGTCGTCGACGACCTGATCGCGGCGTACCAGCAGATCATTGTTCGCGCGCACGCGCACGACCTCAGGGTGTATGGCGCAACGCTGCTCCCGTTCGGCGGCAACGGGTACGACGATGTGGGCGGCTATCACGAGGCCGCCCGGGTGGCCGTCAATGAGTGGATCCGCACCAGCGGGCAATTCGACGCCGTCGTGGACTTCGAGGCCGCCGTACGCGATCCCGCCAACCCTCGCATGCTGCTGCCTGCGTTCGACGACGGGGACCACCTGCACCTCACTCCGGCCGGCTACAAGGCCCTCGCCGACGCCGTCCCGGCTCGGCTCTTCCACTGATTCGCTCCGGCAAACCGCCCCTGCATGGAGGTTCATCACATGAAGTTGATCCGAACTGTTGTATCCATACTCCTGGCCGCGGCCGCAGTAGCGGCTGCTGGTGGGACCGCTACCGCAGCACTGCCAGCCAGCTTCCAGTGGCGTTCCAGTGGGGTGCTCGTGAGCCCCAAATCCGACGCCACGCACTCGATTCGAGCGGTCAAGGATCCGTCCGTCGTCTATCACAACGGCCGGTGGCATGTCTTCGTCAGTACGACGAACAGCAACGGCGCCTACAACCTTGCCTACCTCAACTTCACCGACTGGTCGCAGGCGAGCTCGGCGCAGCAGTACTACCTGGATCAGAGCGCGATCGGTACCGGTTACCGCGCCGCACCGCAGGTGTTCTACTTCGCACCGAAGAAGCTGTGGTACCTCGTGTACCAGACCGGTGCCGGCGGGTCGTACTCGACGACGACCGATATGAGCAACCCGAAGTCATGGAGTGCGCCGAAGAACTTCTACGCGAGCATGCCGCAGATCATTCGTGACAACCAGGGCAACGGGAACTGGCTCGACTTCTGGACCATCTGCAACACCAGCAAATGCTACCTGTTCTCGTCCGACAACAACGGGCACCTGTACCGGTCCGAGACCTCCGTGGCGAACTTCCCCAACGGCTTCACCAACACAGTCATCGCCCTGCGCGACAGCAACAGGTACAAGCTGTGGGAAGCCTCCAACGTCTACAGGGTGACCGAAACCAACCAGTACCTGCTGGTGGTGGAAGCAATCGGCTCGGCCGGCAAGCGGTACTTCCGCTCCTGGACCGGACCGTCGATCACCGGACCGTGGACCGCGCTGGCCGACACGGAGGCCAACCCGTTCGCCCGCTCGAACAATGTCACGTTCAGCGGTATCGCCTGGACGCGCGACATCAGCCACGGCGAGATGATCCGGAGCGGCACCGACCAGACGATGACGATCAGTCAGTGCGGCCTGCGCTATCTCTACCAGGGCATGGATCCCGGAGCCACCGATCCCTACAGCAAGTTGCCGTGGCGGCTCGGCCTGCTCACCCAGACCAACTCGACGTGCTGAGGAGTCCTGATGCGCAAACTGACCTGTGTGTACCTGGCGATCGCCATGACGGGCGTGCTGACGACGGGCGCGATGGCGCCCGCGTACGCCGCCGCCACTGTCACTGTCAACGGATCGACGAAGTACCAGACCGTTGATGGCTTCGGGTTCTCGCAGCACTTCGGCCGGTCGAACCTGATCCGGAACCTGTCCGACACGAAGGAAAAGGCAGTGCTGGACCTGCTGCTGTCGCGCTACACCGGGGCCGGACTGTCGATGCTCCGGCTGGGCATCAGTTCGGGCGGAAGCTCGATCCAGCCCACCAACCCGGGCGGCCCGAACGCCACCCCACGCTACGTCTGGGACGGCGACGACGACGGTCAGGTCTGGCTGGCCAAGGAGGCCCGGTCGTACGGCCTCAGCCACTTCTACGCCGACGCCTGGAGTACGCCCGGCTACATGAAGAACAACGGCGACGAGGCGAACGGCGGCCAGCTGTGCGGTCTTTCGGGGACTTCGTGCAGCAGCGGTGACTGGCGCCGGGCGTATGCGAACTACCTCGTGCAGTACACGAAGTTCTACGCGCAGGAGGGAATCAAGATCAACGACCTCGCGTTCACGAACGAGCCGAACTACACCACGTCGTACGCGTCGATGCGCTTCACGCCTGCTCAGGCGGTCGAGTACACGAAGATTCTCGGTCCGATCGCACACAACGCCGGGCTGAAGGTCGCGTGCTGCGACGCGGTGAGCTGGCCCGGGCAGAAGAACTACACCAACGCGATCGAGGCCGACAGCACCGCTCGCGCGCAGGTGGACATCCACACCGGCCACAGCTACGGCGGACAGCCGACGGAACCGCTGGCGACCTCGAAACCCACCTGGATGTCCGAATGGTCGCCCAGCGGGACAACGTGGAACGAGGCCTGGGACGACGGCAGCGGGTACGACGGCTTCACCGTGGCGAACGCCATCAACACCGCCTTCACCGCCGGCGGCGTCAGCGGCTACCTCTACTGGTACGGCGCCTCGGCGGGCGCGACCCGCGGGTTCATCCAGATCGAGGGCGACAACTACCGCGTCTCGAAGCGGTTGTGGGCGATGGCCAACTACAGCCGCTTCATCCGGCCCGGGGCCGGCCGGATCGGAGCCACGACCTCAGCCGCCAGCCTCAAGACGTCCGCCTTCCGCAACACCGACGGCTCGGTGGTAGTAGTCGCGCTCAACACGGCGACCAGCTCCAACCAGTTGTCGTTCTCAGTGGCGAATGTGGGATTCACCGCCGGCAGCGTGACGCCGTACCTGACGAACGGGTCGAACAACACTGCAGCCCAGTCCCCGATCAGCCTGACCAACAGCGCGTTCCAAGCGACCGTGCCGGCCCGGTCACTGGTGACGTACGTGGTGAAGCGCCCATGACGATGCTGAGGTCGGCGACCAGCACCCCGCCAGCGAGATCCAGCATGAGTCCAAGTGGAGACTTCATGTACAGCCCGTGCTCGGTCGACGGATGGTCAAGAGCATCCTGCCGTCCGAGATCGCTGTCTGGCTGACCGAGAGTATCTCGGTCACCACGATCCCGGGTTCACAGTTCTTACAGACAAGGTTATTTCAGCTCGGCCGAGGTCTTTCCGAGCAACCGACGGGCGACGATGAGTTGCTGGATTTGTTGGGTGCCTTCGAAGATGTCGAGGATTTTGGAATCTCGGGCCCATTTTTCCAGGAGTTCGTGTTCGCTGTAGCCGAGGGAGCCGGCTAGTTCTACGCAGCGGAGGGTGATGTCATTGCCTACCCGGCCGGCCTTTGCCTTGGCCATCGACGCCTGCAGGGAGTTGGGTTTGCTGTTGTCGGCCATCCAGGCGGCCTGGAGGGTGAGCAGGTACGCCGCCTCCCAGTCGGCCTCCATTTGCAGGTAGGACGCGGCGGCCGCCGTCTGCAGGTGGACCGGGCGGTCGTAGTCGATCTGTACGCCGGCCTCGGAGAGCAAATCGCGGGTGACTTCGAGAGAAGCGCGGGCGCAGCCGACAGCCATGGCGGCGACTAGTGGACGGGTGTTGTCGAAGGTCTGCATGACGCCCGCAAACCCCTTGTCTGCATCGACTTCCGCGGAGCCCAGCAGGTTGGCAGCCGGCACCCGGCAGTTCTCGAAGCGGATCGTTGCCGTGTCCGACGAGCGGATCCCGAGCTTGTGCTCGAGCCGCTCGACCGTCATCCCCGGCGTGTCCTTGAACACCACGAACGACTTGATCGCCGCCCGCCCGAGAGATTTGTCCAGCGTCGCCCAGACCACCACGGCATCGCACCGACCGCCGGCCGTCACGAAGATCTTCTCGCCGTCGATGACGTAGTGATCGCCGTCGAGTCGCGCGGTCGTCTGGATGCTCGCCGAATCCGATCCACACCCCGGCTCGGTGATCGCCATCCCGGCCCACACACCCTCGAACCGTTTCAGCTGCTCGTCCGACGCCACCGAAGCGATCGCCGAGTTCCCGAGCCCCTGCCGCGGCATCGACAGCAACAACCCGACGTCGCCCCAGCACATCTCCATGATCGACAACACCGACGAGAGATTCGACCCGTTCTTCACCTTGGCGTCATCGTCGGCAGGTTCAGTACGCCGTACGCCGCCGGCCCCTGCTCCCTGGCCGGTCCCGGACGCACCCAACCCGTCGACCATCGCCGCGAGCATGTCGAGTTCCTTCGGATACGCGTGTTCGGCGAGGTCGTACTCGCGCGAGTTCGGCCGCAGCATCTCCGCCGCGACCTGGTGCGCCTGGTTGATGAAAGCGCGGAACTTCCGCGGCGTCTCCAGATTGATCATCAGACCAGCACCGCGCCTTCCATCACACCGACGGCCCGCAGATCGCGGTACCACCGCTCCACCGGATGTTCCTTCACGAACCCGTGCCCGCCGAGCAACTGCACCCCATCGGTCCCGATCTGCATCCCCTTCTCGGTACACAGCCGCCGGGCCAGCGCGACCTCACGCGCATACGGAAGCCCTTGCTCAGCACGCGATCCGGCGCGATACGTGACGAGGCGCATCCCTTCAAGCTCGATCCCGATGTTCGCGACCATGAACGCGACCGACTGGCGATGGCTGATCGGCTCGCCGAACGCGGTCCGCTCATTCACGTACGGCGTGACGTAGTCGAGCACCGACTTCGCAGCACCGAGGGCTAGTGCGCACCAGCTGAGTCGCGCGAGGCGCACGCATTCGGCGTAGTCGTCGAGTGTTCCGAGTTGTACTGCGGGGACGTCCTGGAGGATCACCCGGCTGAGCGATGCGGCCCGCAAGCCCATCGAGGGCTCGGCCTCGATCGTGACGCCGGGGTGGTCCGACTCGATCAGGAACAGCGCGGGGCCTTGATCTTCCAGCTGGGCGGCGATGACGAAGACCTCGGCCTCGGCGCCGCGCGGTACGAGGGACTTCACGCCGTTGAGGAGGTGACCGGTTCGTTGCCTCGTCGCGCGAGTCTTCAGCGTGAACGGGTCGAAGAGCGGCCTCGGTTCGACGATCGCGAGTGCGGCGGCGGGAACGGTTTCGCCGGTGAACGCCGGCAGGTACGTCGCTTGCTGGGACTCGTCGCCCCACAGAGAGATCGCCGTACTCACCGCGGCCGGGGCGAGACAGGCGACGGCCTGGCCCATGTCGCCGTGCGCCATCGCCTCGGCGACCAGCACGCCGGTCATCGTGGAGCGCTCACTGACGATCCCGCCGAGTTCCTCGGGGACCTCGATCAGGCTCAGCCCGAGCTCGGCGCTCTGCTGGAGCACCTTGGCGTCCGTCGTACAGGCGGTGTCGGCCTCGGCCGCGGCGGGGCGCAGCACTTCGGCGGCAAACTCCGTCACCAGCGCGACGACCATCTGCTGGTCCTCGGTCGGGGTGAGGTCGAACCTGCCGCTGCCCTTCGCGACCGGGAGGCGGGACGGTTTCGCCAGCTTGGTCGCGGCCGTGAACGTCCGGGAGAGCGCTCCCGCCGTCCGGAAGCCGGTCTTGGTCGCCTCGAACACCACCCGCTCGGCCTGCTTGCGCCAGCCGAGCCGGTCGATCACCCGCGACTTCGCCAGCCGGTTCAGCAGCGCGACGCCCAGCCCGATCGGATCCCGCCGGACCCGGCCCACCGCCGTGCTCTTGTTAACCATGCAGTAACTGTAAACCGAAGTTACAACCCAAGTCACGTGACGCAGGTCTCAAACCGAGGAGGAGATGGGGATCAGGAGGTGAGGTGGCGTGCGGCAGCTCGGATCGGGCGGGTCAGGAGGTGAGGTGGCGGTGCGGCAAGTCGGATCGGGCGGGTCAGGACGTGGGGAGGGCGGCGGCTTTGGATTCGAGGTAGCGCTGTTCCGGGAGGCTCGTCGTACGGCGTGCTGCGGTGAGGTAGTGCTCGCGTGCCTCCGCCGGCCGCCCGGCGCGCTCCAGCAGGTGGGCGCGAACGGCGTCGAGGCGATGGCTTTCCGTGATCAGCCGGTCGTCCTCGATCGTGGTCAGCAACTCCAGCCCCGCCTCCGGACCCGCCACCTGGGAGAGCGCAATCGCACGGTTCAGCGTGACCATCGGGTTCGGGGCGACCTTTTCCAGCAGCAGGTAGAGCGACAAGATCTGCGGCCAATCGGTCTCCTCCGCGCTCGGCGCCTCGGCGTGCACCGCGGCGATCGCAGCCTGCAGCTGATACGAACCAACCTCGCCCCGCGCGAGTGTTCGCAGTACGAGCGCAGCACCCTCCTCGATCGGCTCCCGCAACCAAAGACTCCGATCCTGCTCGTCAATCGGAACCAGACTGCCGTCCTCACGCGTCCGCGCCGCCCGCCGCGCATCGGTCAGCAGCATCAACGCGAGCAACCCCGCGACCTCGCCATCATCCGGCAGCAACTGATACAGCAACCGCGCCAGCCGAATCGCCTCAGCAGTCAGCTCGACCCGCTGCAACGCCGCACCAGAACTCGCCGTGTAACCCTCGTTGAAGATCAGATACAACACCTGCAGTACGACGCGCAGCCGATCCGCCCGCTCCTCCTCCGGCGGAAGCACGAACCGGCTCCCCGCCTGCTTGATGCTCTTCTTCGCCCGGCTGATCCGCGGCGCCATCGTTGCCTCAGGCACCATAAACGCCTTCGCGATCTCGGCCGTCGTCAACCCGCCAACCGCACGCAGCGTGAGCGCGACCTGCGACGCCGGCGTCACCGCCGGATGGCAACAAAGAAACAGCAACGTCAACGTATCGTCGGACTCCGGCGGCTGATCCACATCGGTGCCCGGGGCAACCAATTCCTCCACCCCGGCCATCGCGGCGACATTGTCCTCGCGCTTGCGCCGCGCACTCTCACTCCGGAACTCATCCGTCAGCTTCCGCGTCGCGACGGTGATCAACCAGCCGCGCGGATTAGCCGGTACGCCGTCCGCGGGCCACTGCGTCGCCGCCGCGAGCAGCGCCTCCTGCACAGCGTCCTCGCACAAATCGAACTGCCCATGCCGCCGCGCCAAAAACCCCAACACCTGCGGCGCCAACTCCCGCAGCAACTCCTCCACCCGCTCGCCCACCTCATCTCCTCCCACTCCCCCGACCCTACTTCCCCCGACCCGCCTCACCCGAGCACCCAACCGCCCCCACCAAGCCCAACCTTGTGCACCACCTGAGTGCCGACCCGCCCCCAAAACACTCAACTCGTGCACAAAGAGCCCGCACCCCGGGCGGAGCCGAGGCCGCTGAGTGCGACCAGCACTGGAGGTGGCGGAGGGCCGCGGTTGCCGGGGTACGGGAGGGTCAGCGGTGGAGGTGGCGGAGGGGCGCTGTTGTCGGGGTGTGGGCGGGTTAGCGTTGGAGGTGGCGGAGGGCGGCTGTTGCCGGGGTTCGGGTGAGGGGGCCCAGGGGGGAGGCGTCGCGGAGGGCGGTGCGGGCGGCCAGGTGGCCGCAGGCGCCGTGGACTCCGGGGCCCGGGTGGATGGCGGAGCTGCCGAGGTAGAGGCCGGCGACGACGGTACGCGGACTGCCGAGGCCGATCGTGGGGCGGAAGATGAGCTGCTGGTGTAGCTGCGAAGTCCCACCGCCGAGCGCACCCAGACCCAGCGCGGCGTTGGCCGCAGTGAGATCACTCGGCCGCTGCAAGTCACGATCAAGAACCAGGTCGAGGAACCCGGGCGCATGCCGCTCAAGCGCACGATCCATCCGTACGGCGAGTTTCTCCGCCGTCGCGTCGTCCGCGATCCCCCGCGGAAGATGCGAGTACGCCCACACCGCCTCGCTCCCGGCCGGGGAACGCGACGCATCCGCCTTGGTCGTCTGCCCGACAAGCAGGAACGGCGCCGTCGGCACCCGTCCCGTATCCAGATCCGCCGACGTATGCACCAACTCATCCGCCGCACCACCCAGATGCACCACACCCGCCGACCGCGCATCCTCCGCCAGCCACGGAATCGGCCCACTCAGCCGATAGTTCACCTTCACCGTCGGGTAGTCCCACTCGAATGCATCCAGATCGCGCCGCAACCCCGCCGGAACACTTGCCGCCGGCAACAACTCGCCGTACAAAGCAGGTGCCGACACATCCGCAATCACAGCCCGCCGTACGACGACGCGCTCACCCGACACGGTACGAACTCCACTGACCTTCCCACTCGACACCTCGATCGCCTCGACCGGAGTACCGGAAACCAGTAGCACGCCGGCCTGCTCAGCTCGGCGTACCAGCGCAGCCGAAAGCGCACCGGAACCACCAACAGCAACAGGGAAACCAACGTCCTGCGCCAGCATCGCAAGCAACCACCCCATCGTGCCGCTCACGCTGCCCGTCAACGATGCGTCGGCGTGAAACGCGTTCCCGGCCAAGAGAGCGCGCCCTCGCGGACCGGCGAACAGTTCCTGCCCCATCCGATGCATCGGCATCGCCATGAAACGAGCGAACCTCGCGAGCTCCCCCGCCGAACCAAGTCGCCGAGTGAGCCGCAGCCCCGCACCCACCGGCGGCCATGACGTCAGCAATGCGTCCAGCAAAGGCTCGCGGATCTTGACGTACTGCGAGTAGAGCCGAAGCCAGGCATCGCCGTCCGCCGGGTGATCCACAGCGATGGATTCCGCCGTCCGAGCGGGATCCTCGTGGATCGTTGCCGAGGTCTCCGGATCCAGCAGGTGCGTCAACGGCGACGGGGCGTGCCCCCAGCGCAGCCCGAATTTGTCGAGCTCGAGCGCCCGTAGTACGGGGGAAGCGACGCCGAGCGGATAGCTGGAGCTGAACCGGTCGCTGATCCAGCCGTCCTGCTCGACCGAACGCACCGCGCCACCGAACCCGTCGGCCGCCTCGATCACGACCACGTCCCAGCCTCTGTCGGCGAGGGTGATCGCGCTCACCAGCCCGTTCGGGCCAGAGCCGATCACCACAGCATCAACCACGCGCGGCAGCATGCGATCGACCCTAGCGGTTCCGCTCCCGGTGGGCCCGGAGGTTCGCCTGGTTTCCGCAGGTCTTGACGTCGTGCCAGGCGCCGCTGTTGTTCCGCGAACGGTCGTAGAACGCAACTTGGCAACGCTCGTTGCGGCACGTCTTCAACCGCCGCCAGGTATCACCCCGCTGCGCCACGAACACCAACGACAAAACCTTGGAGATCACGGACGCCGAGCCCGCACCGCCGCCCGGCTTCAGCTCGACCACACCGTCCGCGCCCAAATCGAGAGCAGCAACGCCACTCCAGGATGTTGAGCCACCCGAACCGCGCGTCAACCTCCGCAGCTCGTCGCGGAACGCGCGCAGCTGCACCAAGTCCGTCTCAGTCGGCCGTGCCGCATCAGCCGACCGGCCGACGCTCTGCCCCGCCGACTGGGCGGCGCCGGCGCCAGCCGATCCGGCCGCAGTCAGCCCCGCGGCGGCCAGCCATTCGCCCGCCGTCTCGACCTCGCCCAGGAGGTCCGGAAAGCGGCCGACGGAAGCGGTGTTGAGGAGGGCCTGGACGAGTGCGAGCTCGTCCGGAGCCTCCTCGACGTCGAAGCGGGCGGTGGGGCCGAGGTCAGGCATTCAGCAACGCCACGCCGCCGTACCAGAGCGGACTCGGGTTGATCCGGTCCGGATAGATCGCCATCATCGCGTCGAAGAACTCCTCAGGCGTCGACGAGTCCCCCAGCAGCTTCATCACGTCCCGAAGGTACTGCTTGGTCTGGTCCAGCACGCTCGGATCATCGGCGAACTCGACGTTCTTGTGCCCCGCCACCACCGCAGTCGGCCGCAACGCAGCAACCTGGTCCAAAGCGGAGATCCACTCCTCGAACCCACCGTCGCGACCCTCGACGATGTACTGATGTACGCCGTTGTAGGCGACGTCACCCGCCACCACGAGCCCGATCGACGGCACATGCAGAACCGTCGTCTTCTCGGTGTCCGTGTGCCCCACCTCGATCGCCTGCAAGACGTTGCCCTCCAGCAGGATCCCCTCGGCCGGAAACGGCTCGGCCAGCACCGGCGAGGCCGGGATCCGCCCCGGGAAGATCTTGTCCCAGAGCTGCTCGCGCCCCGGACCAGCCTGCTGGATCATCACCTCGATCGTGCCCGGAGTGGCGTAGGCCCGCGCGCCCGGGAAGCGCTTCACCAGCTCCGCGGTCCCGAACCAGTGGTCCCCATGCCCGTGCGTGGCGTAGATCGCGGTCAGCCGTTTGCCGGACTGCTCGATCCAGTCGCCGACCGCCTGGATGTGCTCGTCGATGAACGGCGGATCGACCAGTACGGCGTCCGTTGCGCCGTAGATCAGCGTCGTCGAGAGCGGGTTCCAGTACAGCGGGTCGCCGTTCGGCATCCGCTGCTCACCGGCGCGCAGCGCGCCAGGACTGACATGCACTTCATACGCCAAGGGAGTAGTCATGAAAGAATCGTAGCTTGTTTACTTCTTTCACGCCAAGAGAGTGTGAGCGGGGCCTCAGTTCTCGAGCTGACGCATCAGGTCGACGACCTCCCGGGCGCGACCGATCATCGCCGGGTCGATCATCCGGCCGTCGGGCAGCACGATCACTCCCCCCTCCGCGACGCCCGCCTTCTCGACCGCGGCCAGCAACGCAGCCGCATCGGCGACCTGCTCAGCCGACGGTGTGAAGCTCTCCACGATCGGCACCAGCTGCCGCGGGTGAATCGCGGTCCTCCCGACGAACCCGAGCGCGCGCCCCTCCAGGCAGGTCCTCCGCAGCCCGTCCTCGTCACTCACGTGCGGATACACCGACATCATCGGCGCCCCCAGCCCGGCCGCCCGCGACGCCGACACCAACCGCCCTCGCGCCCAGGCCAACCCCTCAGGACCATCGACACCGAGCGAACTCGCGAGATCGGCCTCCCCCAGCGCCACCGCGACCACCCGCGGATCCGCCGTCGCGATCTCGAAGGCCCGTTCCAACCCGATCGGCGACTCGATCAACGCGGTGATCCTTGCCGTCGGCACCTGCTCCAGCAGCCGGCGTACGTCGAGAGCGCTCTCCACTTTCGGCATCCGGATCCGGACTTCCGGCACCGCACTCAGTGCCGCCAGATCGTCCTCGATCCACGGCGTCCCCGGCGCGTTCACCCGGACCTCGAACAGTCCGCCCGAGCGCGCCGCGACCCACGCCACCGCCCACCCACGAGCGTCGGCCTTGTCATCCACCGGTACGGCGTCCTCCAGGTCGAACACCACCAGGTCCGGCCCCGCAGCAACAGCCTTCGCAAACCGATCCGGCCGATTAGCCGGCACATACAACGCACTCAACACCGCCAGCACCCACCCAATCTCGATCATCGGTCCCTTGTTCCCCGGCGTGTCGCCCATCACCGGTCCGCTCTTACGCTCCGAGGCAGCGGCCCCAGCGGTACGCCGTACCTCGAACCCTCGTCACCCCGCGCCGTCCGGTGCGCATCAAAGGACCGAACAACAGCGACACGCCGGGGAACAAGGGACCGATGATCGGTGGATGGTGGGGCACTTAGATCACGCCGCGGGATCGGAGGGCGGCTCGTTGGGCTGGGGTGATGCCGATCTCTGCTAGGACGGCGTCGGTGTCGGCGCCGTGCGGCCGACCGGCCCACCGGATCGAGCCGGGTGATTCCGACAAGCGGAAAAGCACGTTCTGCATCTGCACCGGCCCACCCAGTTCGTCGTCGTCCACCTCGACGATCGTGTTCAGCGCCGCGTACTGCGGGTCGCTCACGATCCCCCGAATGTCGTGCACCGGCCCCACCGCCGCCTCAGCCTTCTCGAACGCGAGCATCACCTCGTCCAGAGAGCGCTCCCCGATCCAGGAGCCGACGGCGTCGTCCAGCTCATCGGCATGCTCCGCCCGCTCCCGACCCGTCCCGAACCACGGCTGCGCCACCAGATCAGCACGGCCGACCAGCGTCACCACCCGCTCCGCGATGCTCTGCGAAGAGGTAGACACCGCGACCCATCGCCCGTCGCCGGTCCGATAGACATTGCGTGGCGCGTTGTTCGACGAGCGATTCCCCAACCTGGGTTGGACATACCCGGTCTGCTGGTACGCCGTGATGCCGCCACCCAGCATCATCAGGATCGGCTCGATGATCGCCATGTCGATCACCTGGCCGGCGCCGGACCGATCACGCTCGCGGAGCGCAACCAGGACGGCGTACGCGGTGGCGAGTGCCGTGATCCCGTCGGCGAGGCCGAACGGCGGCAGCGTCGGCGGACCATCGGGCTCACCGGTGACGGCGGCGAACCCGCTCATCGCCTCGGCCAGCGAACCGAAGCCGGGCCGCCGCGACCACGGACCGACCTGACCGAACGCCGTCACCCGCGCGATCACCAGCCGGGGGTTGGCCTCGAGCAGGACGTCCGGCCCGAGTCCCCAGCGCTCCAACGTTCCCGGGCGGAAGTTCTCCACCAAGACGTCGTGAGCGCGGACCAGGTCGAGGAAGACCTCGCGGCCCTGGGAAAGGTCGAGAGTCGCCAGGCGCTTGTTCCGGCCGAGGGTCTTGAACCACAGGCCGACCCCGTTCTTGCTGGTGCCATGACCCCGAGCGGCGTCCGGGCGGGACGGGTGCTCGATCTTCGTCACGTCCGCACCGAAGTCGCCGAGGAAGGTCGCCGCCAGTGGTCCCGCGAACAGCGTCGCCGCCTCCAGCACCTTGACCCCTTGCAAAGGCGCAGGTCTCATCGCAACCGACTCATCCCGCACATCCTCATCCCCGCCTTGTCCCCGAATTGTCGTTCCGGCCCGCTCAGCCGGCGCAGCGGAAGCCGATCGTCTCCGACCGGTCGAGCCCGCCTCCGGTAAGCACCAACTTGAAGCTCACTTCCGGTTCCTGCGGCCCACCATCGGCGTACCAGTCGGAGCCTTCGGCAACGAACCACGAACCACCCTTGAGGATGCAGAACCGGCTGCGCCCGTCGCTGTGCTCGCTCTCGGTCAGGTTCCACACCAGTGGCTCGGCGCGCGTGAAGCCGTCCAGCCCGGCAGCCACCTGCCACTCGTCCTCGGTCGGCAGCCGGCCACCGCGCCACTCGGCATAGGCCCGCGCATCCGGCAGATCGACGTACGTCACCGGCTGCTCCTCGGTCCCCGGCGCCGGAGCACCATCGACCCAGTGCGCCAGGAACCGGTTGGCGATGAACGGGCGATAGCCGGTCGCCGCCAGGAACGCCGCGTACTCCGCGTTGGTCACCTCCCGGATCGCCACCGAGATCCCGGAGAGCGTGATCTCCCGTGTCCTCGTCTGCTGATCGTGCAGGCGTGGGGGCAGCGGCTTCCACTCCTCCACGTACGGCGCTTCGTCGTAGAACCCGGTCTCGCGGCGCCGGTACCGGACCGTCAGAGAGCGCTCACCGGCCGGCACCTCGACGACCGGCCCGATGTCAGCGGCACCCGAGACCTCAGGTACCGCGACCCGCTGAGCCGGCGCCATCGGGAAAGCAGAGTCCTTCAGATGCGGACGCTCCATCGTTCCGAGCCGACGAGCGGTCGCCCGACAGGTCGCGCCGGCGGTCGCGCCAACCCGGACGACGCCGGTGACGCCACGCCCCGGTACGACGAGGTGCACCCCGTCGTCGTCCGCGGTGATCGGCACGCCCGAGGTCACGTCGTACCAGTCGCCGACCTGATCCTCGGACCGCAGCACGATGCCCTCGAAGTCTTCGTCGTCGCGATTGATCAGCGTCCAGACCGTCACGTCGGCAAGCTCGAACCGCGATCCGAAGACGCCGTGCTCGCGTGCCTTGTCCGGCACCTCCGGGGTCAGCGGAATCCAGTCACCGCCGATGAGAATCGGCGAGAACGCTCTCTGTGCCGCCACCATCCGGCGCAGCGTCGCCCGGTCGCGCGCGTTCCAGCCGACCCAGGCGGAGAAGACCGACTCCCAGACGAGCATGCCGACGCCGTTCACCCAGGCGGACTGCAGCTCGTCACTGTGATCACGGTTCCACCGACGGGTGTGGTGCATCATGTGCCGGCGCTCGAACAAGTGCGCCCGCAGTACGCCGGGCGCCCGGGTGTCGGCGAACCACTGCGCCCAGGACAGCGCGTGATCGCCGATCCTTGCCATCGGCAACCGTGACTCACCCTCGAACGCGATCTCCGGCTTCACCCTCTGCAGCGCCCGGGTGAAGGCCGGATCGCCTTCCTTCAAGGTATCCAGGAAGACGCCGTCGGCATCCAGTTCGCCAACCAGGGCAGCGAATTCCTCCGCGTCGGAACGAGTCATCCGGCGCGTGCCGACATCCCATGGGTTGTAGTCGAGGAACACCTTCAACCCGAGCTCGTGCAGTGAGGCAACGAGCTCCTTCAGCCCCGGAGCATCCCGGTAGAAGTCGAACTGGTTGCGCGAGTCGATCCCGATCACCGGATACGCGTGCCACAGCACCACCGCGTCGTACCCGCCGAAGTCGTCGATCCCGTGCTGGACGAACTTCTGCGGCGTGAACCGCCCGGTCCGGACGTCGTACAGCTGCTCGTCCCACAGCCAGACCAGCGCCACCGAGTACGCCGTCTGGGTCCACTCGCGACCGGGGACCTCGTAGTGCGACCCGTCGTACGGGGTCCGCTCGTAGGCGCCCATCAGCCACTCGGCCAGCTTGCCGCGCCAGCGGGGCAGGTCGGAGGGGTCCTCGGGGGCGCCGAGGATCTTCGCGTCGTCGAGGAAGGCCAGATCCGCTCGCAGGCCGAGGTCGACCCTGGCCGGGAGGTCGATCGGCCGGGGCACGAGGGGGTTCACAGGTATACCTCCGCATAACGCGCGTCGATGACATCCCCGTGCGGCACCGAAGGGATCGCTCCCGCCGTTTTAACGCTCAATGAAGCAGCAACGTTAGCGCGTCGGACCGCATTCGTCAGCTCACTTCCTGTAGTTGACGTGGAAGCTAACGTCGCGGCCAGTACTCCGCAGAAGGTGTCACCGGCGGCGGTGGTGTCGACCACCTCGACCGGTACGCCGGGCACGCGCACCTCGTCGGCGCCGCGGGCAAGGATGACCGCACCCTTGCTCCCGAGCGTGATCACGGCGGCCGGGACGCGCTCGAGCAACGATCCGCCGATCGCCTCGGCCTCGGTCTCGTTCACCACGAGCAGATCCACGGCGGCGAGGAGCTCGTCGGAAAGCTCAGCTGCCGGCGCCGCATTCAGGATGAAGTACGACGAAGCCTCCGCCGCGGCCTGGACGGTGGCGAACGGGATCTCGAGCTGAGCCAGGACGACCTTTGCCCGTTGCACTGCGCGCAATGCTTCGGACGAGAGTTCCAGCTCGGCGTTGGCCGACGGCGCGACGACGATCGAGTTCTCGCCATCGGCCGACACGGTGATGATCGCCGTACCGGTCGGCCTACCGGCGGTGGACACCAGCGACAGGTCGACGCCGGACTCGCTGAGGGCTTTGCGCAACAACTCACCGGACTCGTCGGCGCCGAGCGAGGCAACGAACGCTGTCGAGGCGCCGGCCCGGGCGGCGGCGACGGCCTGGTTCGCACCCTTGCCGCCGGGCCCGCGGGTCAGCCCGCTCGCGAGGACGGTCTCGCCCGGCCGCGGGATCCGCTGGACCGGCAACACCAGGTCCACGTTCGCGCTGCCCACGACGACGACGTCAGCCACGCTCGCCCACCATCGATGCCGCCTCCACAGTCCGTCGTGCCAGCTCGCTGATCGCGATCTGATCCATCCCCGGCAGGCTGGTGGCCAGCCGGTCCTTGAGTGGTCTGGACCACTCTGCCGGAACTCCGAACACGGCGCCAAGTACCGCGCCGGTCGTCGCTCCCGCCGAGTCCGTGTCCCACCCTCCCATCACCGCCCGACAAATTCCGGTGCCGAAGTCAGGAGCCGTCAGCGCGTACGCCGTCAGCGCACTGTTGTTCACCGAATGCACCCAATGCAGATGCCCGTACTCCGCATGCAGGCGATCCAGAGCGTCGTCCAGTGGATCATCCGCAAGGTCCAACCCGAACCGAACCGCCTTCGCGATCTCACCGTTTTCGCTGATCACCTCGAGCGCTGCCTCGGCCACCTCGCGCGGATCGTCCAGCACCATCGCCGCCGCCGACATCGCCGCCACCCACAACGCGCCGTCGACCCCTGCCCCCGTATGACTCAACCGAGCATCCACCAACGCCAACCGCGCCGCCGCCGACCGGTCCCCCGGATGCACCCACCCGTAAACATCAGTCCGGATCTGCGCCCCGATCCACTCCCGAAACGGATTCCGCACCACACCCGCCCGCTCCGGCTCCACCCCCTCAAGCAAATTCCGATAAGCCACCCTCTCGGCCGTAAACACCCGCCCCCCCGGCAACTCATCCAACCAAGCCTGAGCCACGTCCTCGGTAGTCAGCCCATCCCCGTGCTTCTCCACCATCTGCAACGCCAGAATCGCGAAGTTGAGATCGTCGTCCTCCGGCATCCCGTCGATCACTTCTCGCAGACTGGTCGGCCTGGACCGCCGATTCCAAGGCCAGCGAGCCTGCACTTCCTCCGGCACGCCCACCCCGCTCACATACTCCGAAAGCGGCCACTGCCCCGAACTCTGCAAAATCTCCCGAATCCCCTCCCGAGGAATCTTCTCCACCGGCTTCCCCAACAAGCACCCCGCAGCCCGCCCCAGCCAAGCGTTCAACACCCGCCGCTCATCCGCAGGCGGCCCGGCCAACGCGCTCTCCCCAGGCGAGCGAAGCGAAGCCGGCCCTGGGGCCGCGCGCTCGGGATCTCCCACCTGAGGCGAGCGAAGCGAAGCCGCGCCGCCGACAGGTGCCCCGGGGTGCGCCTTTACCTCAGGGCCGGGAGAACCGCTGGGTAGCAGCGGCAGCTGGGGGATCGCCGGTGGAATCCACTGGGGCGCGCGGGCGTCTAGCTCGTCGAGGAGGTCCTGGGCGAGAGCACGTAGTACGGGAGGGGCTGGTTTGTCTGAGGCGCCGGAGACGGGAGCGGTTGTGGTGCCGCCGGCGTGGAGCCAGCGGGACTCGATGTCGGCGGTGTCGACGCCCTCCGTGTGGGATTGGTGCAGCTGGTGTGGCAGCAGGTCTTCCGGCTGCACCCAGGTCAGTCTCATCGACTCAGTCTCTCCAACGTTTCACTCCGACGCGACCACCGGCGCGCGTCGCTCTCGTGCAATTCGGCAGCGACCGACGCCATCACCCGCCCCGGCTGCTCCAGATCGGTCCGGCTGGCCTCCGCGATCGCCGAAGCCCACTCCCCCGGTACGCCGGACGCTCCGCCCAGCGCCCCCGTGATCGCCCCCGCCATCGAGGCGATCGAGTCGGCATCGCGACCGTAGTTCGTCCCACCGAGCACAGCCTGTCGCACATCACCACCCGACACGAGCACGAACCCGAGCGCGACCGGCAACTCCTCGATCGCCTTCGTCCGACTCGGCCGCCGTGCATCAAGCGACTGATTCCGATAGTCCGGCCCAACCGTGTCGAACGGCTCAACCGCCTTACGCAGCAGCGGAATCGCCTGCTCCCAGTCACTCACCCCGTCAACCGCCGCCACCACAGCCTCGACCGCAGCCCGCGTGCCGTCCTTCGCCAAGGCAAGCGCCTCAGCAACAGCCGACGAAGCTGTGGCTGAAGGCACCATCGCCGCCGCGACAGCCGCAGCAAAAACCCCAGCTGCCTCGCGCCCATAACTCGACTGATGCGCCCCCGCCAGATCGATCGCCTCGGCATACGCCCCAGCCGGATCACCCGCATTGGCAACCCCGACAGGCGCCACATACATCGCCGCCCCACAGTTCACGATGTTCCCGACGCCGGCTTCCCGCGGATCGTTGTGCCCGTAGTGCAACCGAGCCACCAACCACTTCTCCGCCAGAAACACCCGCTGCAGCAACAGCGCCTCGGTCTCCAGTTCGGGAATCCACCGCTTCTCCGACAGCAACTTCGGCACCAACGACTCCGCGATCGCATACGCGTCCAGGTGCGTACGCCGTTCGTCGTACACCTCGACCAGCGCATGCGTCATCAACGTGTCGTCGGTGATGTGCCCATCGCCCTTGTGGTACGGCGCGATCGGCCGGGCGTTGCGCCAGTCGTCGTACCAGGGACCGACGATCCCGGTCACCCACCCGCCATGCCGCTCGCGGATCGCCTCGGGCGTCCAGCCCTCGACGGCACCACCGATCGCGTCACCGACCGCCGATCCGACGAGGGCCCCAACCGACTTCTCCTCCAGCAGCGACATCAGCCGTTGACCTGCCCCCACCCGTCGCTCAGCTTCTTGCCCAGCGCCGCCAGGTCGATCTTGTTCGCCAGGAACTCCTGCAGCGCCGGCGTCGCGATCTGGTCCTTCCACTTCGGGTAGTTCTCCACACTCTGGAACGGCGCCTTGGTCAGCTCGGCACCACTGGCCAGCGTCTGCGTCCACCCGTTCTTGCCACCCGTCGCCTTCGCGATCGCATCCCGCGCGCCCTGCGTCGTCGGGATCAGCCAGTCACCCTGCCCGACCGCCGCAAGATTGTCGGCCTTCATGAAGTAGTCGATGAACTGCGCCGCCTGCTTCACGTGCTTACCTTCGGCCGGCACCGACAGCGTCTGCGGGTTCGCGGCCTGCTTCTCCGAAGTCCCCTTCAGCGGCGGCAGCACCTCCCACTGGAAGTCCTTCGGTCCCTGCTCGACGATCTGCTGCGCCGCATAGTTGCCGCCGACAATCATCGCGTACTTGCCGCCGAAGAACCCCGGCAGCACATCCGACCCACTCTGGGTCAGCGACGTCGGGTCGATCGACTTGTCGTCGTACGCCATCGCGTGGATCCGCTTCGGCACCTCGAGCTCGGCATCGCCGATCTTCGCCTTCGCGTCCCGCCCGGTGCCGTCGAAGAACGTCCCGTCGAAGTTCATCCCCAGGTTCAGCACGGTCGCGGTCGGGCTCTTCAGTCCCCAGCCGAGTCCGTACTTCCCACCGCCGGTCAGCTTCTTCGCATCCGCCTGCAGATCGTCCCAGCTGAGCGAGTCGCCGGTCGTCGAGATCCCAGCCTTCTTGAGCAGCGTGGTGTTGCCGAAGACGACGTACGACTGCAGCAGTGTCGGCGCGGCGAACACCTTGCCGTCACTCGACACGGTGTCCCAGACACCCTTCGGTACGGCGTCCTTCGTCTCCTGACTCAGGTACGGCGAAAGGTCGGCGAGGTAGCCCTGGTTCGCGAAGCCGGTGATGTCGGCCGATTCGTCATGGATGATGTCCGCCGCGGTGCCGCCCTGGAACTGGGTGACCAACTGGTCGTGCACCGAGTCCCAGCTGCCCTGCACGTACTCGACCTGGATGTTCGGGTTGGCCGCGTTCCAGTCCGCGACGATCTTCTTGGTCGCGGCGACCGTCGTCTTCTGGAAGGCAAGACTCTGGAACTTCAGCGTCACCTTCTCAGTGGAGTCGGAACCGGAACCACCACTGTCGTCGTTACCGCCACAAGCCGCAAGCGTCACCAAGGCGCTTGCCGCGAGCAACGAGATCACTACCTTCTTCATCACATCTCCTCAGGGGATTTACCGGTGGACCGTGGTGGAAGTTCTTCGGTCCACCTAGCCCTTGACTGCGCCGGACAGCAGGCCGGAAGTCAACCGGCGCTGTAAGAAGGCGAAGAACACAAGGCTTGGGACAGTTGCCAGGACGGACGCCGCCGCGAGAGGCCCGAACTGGACCTGCCCTTCGGCCCCGACGAAGCGGGCGAGGACGAGCGGAAGCGTCTTCAGTTGGGGATCCTGCAGCAGGACCAGGGCGAAGAAGAACTCGTTCCACGCCGAGATGAAGGTGAACATCGCGGTCGCGATCAGCCCCGGCCGCAGCAACGGCATCACGATCGCGACGATGGTCCGCACCCGGCTCGCACCGTCGACGGCAGCGGCTTCCTCGAGCTCCCGTGGCACGGCGGACACGTAGCCCTGCAGCATCCACAGCGCGAACGGCATCGACCACACCGTGTACACGATCACCACACCCGGGATCGTGTTCGTCAGGTGCAGCGGCCGCAGGATCATGAACAGCGGAATCACGATCAGGATCACCGGGAACACCTGGCTGACCAGGATCCACCCGTTGGTGATCGGCCGCAGCCGGCTGCGGAAGCGCGCCAGCGCATACGCGACCGGCAGCGAGACGACCAGCACCAGCACGGTCGACGCGACCGAGATCTGCAGCGAGTTCAGCATCGACCGAACCAGCCCCTGCTCCTCCAACGCATCGGTGAAGTTGGAGAAGTCCGGATGCTTGGGCAGGAACGACGGGTTGATACTCGCGAACTCCTGCGGCGACTTCAGCGAACTGGAGATCAGCCAGACCAGTGGGAACCCGAGAAAGATCAGGTAGCAAAGCACTGCGACGTACTGCGCGGCGCGGGTGACCGGCTTCGTTCTCATGCCTCGCTCCTCAGCCTGTTGCGCAGGTAGAAGGCGAGGAACACGATGATGATCACGACCATCACGTCGCCCATCGCGGCGGCCATCCCGAAGTTCCCGTAGCGGAAGGCCTCGTTGTAGGCGAACAACATCGGCAGCATCGTCTTGCCACCAGGCCCGCCCGCAGTCAGCACATAGACCAGGCCGAACGAGTTGAAGTTCCAGATCATGTCCAGGCTGGTGATCGCCACGATCACGGTCCGCAGCTGCGGCAGCGTGATGCTCCAGAACTGGTGCCAGCTACTCGCGCCGTCCACCGCCGCGGCCTCGTACAGCGATCGGTCGATCCCTTGCAGCCCGGCGAGCAGGGTCACCGTGGTCATCGGCATGCCGACCCAGATGCCGACCACGATCACCGCCGGCAGCGCAGTACTGAAATTGCCCAGGAAGTTGATCGGGTGATCGGTCAGGTGCAGGTTCTGCAGGATCTCGTTGACCGGTCCGTTGGTCGGGTGCAGCAACAACCGCCACATGACCGCGACCACCACCGGCGGCATCGCCCAGGGAATCAACGCGAGTGTCCGGGCGACACCACGGAACCGGATGTTCGTGTTGAGCAGCAGCGCCAGGCCGAGCGCCGCGACGAACTGCAGGATCGTGACGGACAGCGTCCAGATCAGCCCGATCTTGAACGACGACCAGAACAGGTCGTTGTGCAGCAGCTTGCTGAAGTTGCCGAAGCCGATGAAGTTGGTGTCGACGTGCAATCCCGCACGTGCATCGGTGAAGCCGAGCGCCAGACCACGCAGCAACGGGTAGACGCTGAACAGCAGGATCGGCAACAGCGCGGGGAGGAACAGGTAGATGGCCTCCCTGTTCTGCTTCGGCCTGCCGGTGGCAACGGTGCTCAAGGGGTCGACCTCCGCACACTCAGGGTCGGCTGTACGACGATGCGCCGCGGCGTCCGGGTGTCGTCCTCGATCCTTGCCAACAGCAACTCCGCCGCCCGCCGGCCACGTTCGGCCGATCCCAGGTTCACACTCGTCAACGGCGGGAACGACTGCTCGGCCAGCTCGCTGTCGTCCATCCCGACCACCGCGACATCCTTCGGCACTTCGAGCCCGTCAGCGGCCAACTCATGCATCAACCCCACCGCGAGCAGGTCGTTAGCGGCGATCACTGCATCAGGCAGCCCAGCGCGCGCCGATCGGCGACCGTCCGTGCTACCGACTCCCGACAGCAGCTCACGGGCCGCCTCGCGGCCCGCGGCGAACGTGAAGTCGATCGCCTCCACCTGAGCCACCGGCTGCAGTCCGTTCGCCTTCATCGCCTCGGTGAACCCCTTCGCCCGCGCCGCACCGGGAACCGTGTCGACCGGGCCGTTGACGAACGCGATCCGCCGCCGCCCCTTGGACACCAGATGCCCGACCGCCAAAAGCATCCCCTTCGGTGAATTCGCCCGGATGGTGTCGACCCCGGCGCTGGACGGAACGTTGCCGGCCACAACCACCGGTACGTCGCATTCGCGGATCGACTTGATCAGGTCGTCGTCGACCCGGAGCGGGCTGATCACCAGCCCGTCGGCGTACCCGCGGGCCATCCCCCGAACCAGCGCCACCTCGTCGACGACGTCCGGACCGGTGGTGGTGACGACCAGCCGATAACCGGCCGCCGAGACGACTTCCTCGACCGCCCGCATCATCGTCACGTAGACCGGGTTACCGACGTCGGCAACGGCCAGGGTGAGCTGGAACGTCCTGCCGACCTTCAGCGACCGCGCCCGCGCGTCCGGGACGTACCCGAGCTGCTCGACCGCCCGCTGGACCCGCTCGACCATCTCGTCGGTGGCCGGCAACCCGTTCAGCACGCGCGACACCGACGCCACCGAAACCCCGGCCACCCGGGCCACACCGGCGATCGTCGGACGGCTCACGCCAACCTCCTGTAATCGTTCTTGTAATCGTTTACAGATCCGACTGTAGGACCCCTTCCGAGCCGCCGTCAACAGCCCGGTGCAGCTTCGAGGCGCTCACATCCGTCGACGTTTCGGCCAGGTGAGACTGGTGACGACAAGGGATCCGGCGGTCAAGGCGATGCCGAACCAGAAGACGCTGCGCACATCCACATGGTCGGCGAACAGGCCGCCGAACAGGGCGCCCAGTGCGATCGAGGTGTTGTACGCCATCGTGTTGAGGGACATCGCGGCCTCGAACGTGTTGGGCGCCGCGGCCTGAGTGAGGTTGAGCTGGCATAACTGCACGGTGCCGAACGACATCCCCCACAAGACAACCGCGATGACTCCGGCGGCAGGCTGGCGGCCGATCGTCAGCAGCAACAGCAAGGACAGCACGACGCCCGCGCAGCCGATGACGAAGCCGGCACGGAAGTTCCTGGTCACGAGATGCCCGGCGAGGAAGTTCCCGGCCGCACCGCCGACGCCGTACAGCATCAGGACGATGGTGACCGCAGTCGGTGTGCTGGCCGACTCCCGCTCCAGGAACGGCCTGATGAACGTGTACGCCCCGAAGTGGCCGAGGACGAACAGCACGACCATCACCATCACCAACCGAAGCTGCGCGTTCGCACGCGGCAGGCCGAAGACTTCCCGGACCGGTACGGCGTTGTCCGAGGGCAACGAAGGGACGAGCGCGGCCACCGCGGCGAGGACGAGGAGACTCAGGCCGGCCCAGATCAGGAACGTACTGCGCCAGCCGGTGAGATTTTCGACGAAGATGCCCAGCGGGATGCCCACGACGGCGGCGATGGAGATGCCGGACATCACCACCGCCGCGGCCCGGCCGGCCGACGGTCCCGGGACCAGCCGCATCGCCATGCTGACTCCGATGGCCCAGAACACTCCGCTGGCGAAGCCCATCACCAGCCGGGTCGTCAGCACCAACGGGAAGGTCGGCGCGACAGCGGTGACGAGATTGCCCAGCGTCAGCACCACCAGCAGCAGTGAGAGCAGGACCCGGCGATTGACGCGCCGGGTCCAGGCCACGATGAAGGGCACGCCGAGACCCGCGGATACGCCGTACAAGGTCACCATCAGCCCGGCGACCCCGACCGGGACCTGCAGGCTGGAGCTCAGTGGGGTGAGGAGGCCGACCGGCATGAGTTCGGTGGTCAGGAAGACAAAGAGACTCGCGGTGATCGCGGCCACGCCGAACCAAGCTCTGGTGGTCGGCTGAGTCATCGATTGGTGCGTCATTCCAGTAGTCTCAGCCGGACCTTATCGATGAGTCCAACACATGCTCTTCATCCCATCGATCGTGATTTACGATAGATAGATGGAGCTGCAGCAGCTGCGCTATGTCATTGCCGTCGCGGAGACGAACAGCTTCACCCAGGCGGCCCGGCGGTGCCTGGTGGTCCAGTCCGCGCTCAGTCATCAGATCGCCCGGCTCGAACGAGAGTTGGGTGCCAGACTCTTCGAGCGCACCAGTCGCAGGGTCCGGTTGACGCCGGCCGGCGCAGCCTTCCTTCCGGCCGCCCGGCAGTGCCTCGACGCCGCCGAACGGGCCGCAGCCGAAGCCGCCGCGGCTGTCGGTGAGATCCGCGGGCGGCTCGCCGTCGGCTTGATCCCGACCGTCGCCGCGGTTGATATCCCGGGCGCCTTGCGGGCTTTCCGCGAGCAGCATCCGGACGTCCGCATCTCGCTCCGGGTCGGCGCGAGTGAGGATCTTGTCGAGCAGGTGAAGGAAGGAAGCATCGAGGTCGCCTTCCTCGGGCTGCCGACCACCGCACGGCCGGCCGGCGTCGAAGCACGCGTACTGGCCCGGGACAAGCTCGTCGCAGTGGTCGCACCTGACCACCCGCTCGCCGGCCAGCCAACCGTCAGCCTTCGCAGGCTCTCCGAAGAGGTCTTCGTCGACCTGCCCGCCAAGACCGCCGGCCGCGCGCAGACCGATCAGGCCTTCCAGTCCGCCGGCCTGGATCGCGAAGTCGCCTTCGAGGTCACCTCGGCCGATTTCATGGCCCGGCTGATCGCCGAGGGCCTCGGCGTCGGCCTGTTCGCCAGCAGTTACGCCCCACAGTTGACAGGCGTGACCACGATCGAGGTCACCGACGCCCCGGCCCGCGTCGAGTACGTCGCCTGGAGCGCCGCCGGCCGCACGCCGGCCGCGACCGCCTTCCTGACCTTGCTGAACATCCGCTGACCTACCACTGCCGGTGGGATCATGGCGAGATGATCGGACGCCTTCATCATGTGGTCATCGACTGTCCGGACCCGGCCGCGCTGGCACGGTTCTACTCGGAGTTGCTTGGGCTCCCGCTGACGTACGAGAGTGACGACTGGGTGGTGATCGCACCCAGCGACACGAATTCCGGGCTGGCGTTCCAGCTGGCTCCGGATCACCAGCCACCGCAGTGGCCTGATCGCGAACGGCCCCAGCAGTTCCACCTCGACGTGATGGTCGACGACATCGACGCCGCCGAACCGCTCGTCCTGGCCCTGGGCGCGAAGAGGCTGTCGGAGCACGTGTTCGAGGATCCGGCCGGTCACCCGTTCTGCATCATTTCCCGCCCGTCCTGGGCAGCACCGATCAACCCCGGCTGATCCTCGGGGCGCTCAGAGTTTCCGGCTGGGGTACCTCCCTAGAGGAGGGGGAACCGATGGAAACCGAAGACGGAAGCCCGGCCCTGCACCCGAGCTTCCCGCTGTGGACATTCCGGAGCGGCACCGAGTTCAGCGATGAACTGGATCCGCTCGGCTACCGCGTGGTCGGCACCGATGAGGAGATCGGCCTGGTCGCCGACTTCGTCGACGCGAACGATCAGCCGGCCTTCGTGGTCGACACGGGCGCCTGGGTCGTGGGGCAGCGGATCCTGTTGCCGGCCGGCACCGTCGAGTCCGTCGACCACGGCGCCCGGGTGATCAGGGTCGATCGCAGCGGCACGGAGATCAGGGAGGCTCCGCCGTACGAGGTGAGCACAGGCGAGAGCGAGGAGTACCGGAATCACCTGACGCACTACTACTGCGATCTCTACGGCGACGACCACGAGACCTGACCAGCCTCGCCCATCATCTGGGACGGCGGCCGTGTCGCGTTTATCTCAACTAATCTCATGGACTTAGTAGCTTTCACTCCCCCGCCGAGGAGCAGTCCGATGACTTTGACCTTCCACTGGTTTCTACCGACGTCCGGTGACTCGCGGAACATCACCGGAGGTGGGCACGGCGCAGAGGTCGTGCATCGCGATCGGCGGGTGACCACGCGGTACCTGCGGCAGATCGTGACCGCGGCGGAGGAGCTCGGGTTCGAAGGGGCTCTGACCCCCACCGGACTGTGGTGCGACGACGCCTGGCTGTCGACCGCCTCGTTGCTCGACTCCACGGATCGGCTGAAGTTCCTGGTCGCGTTCCGGCCGGGGTTGATGGTGCCGACGCTGGCGGCACAGATGGCGACAACCTTCCAGAACCAGTCCGGCGGCCGGCTGCTGCTCAACGTGGTGACCGGTGGCGAACCGGCTGAACAGAAGGCGTTCGGGGATTTCCTCAGCAAGGACGACCGCTACCGGCGTACGGATGAATTTCTTGCGATCGTGCGCAAGCTCTGGGAGCACGGCGAGCCGTTCGACTTCCGGGGCGAACACTTGCGGGTCGAGCAGGCCAGGTTGGTGTCGGTGCCCGATCCGCTGCCACAGATCTACTTCGGCGGCTCGTCGGCCGCTGCCGGACCCGTCGCCGCTGCCCGCAGCGACGTCTACCTCACCTGGGGCGAACCACCCGCTGCCGTCGCCGAGAAGATCGACTGGATCCGCAAACTGGCCGCCGAAGCAGGCCGGACCGTGCGCTTCGGCATCCGGCTGCACGTCATCACCCGGGACACCTCCGAGGACGCCTGGCGAGAGGCACGCCGCCTCCTCGCGGCCCTTCCGCCGGAGACGATCGCGAAAGTCCAGGAAGGCTTGCACCGCAGCGAATCCGAAGGCCAGAAGCGCATGCTGTCGCTGCACGGCGGCGTGGCGGAGAACCTCGAGATCTACCCGAACCTCTGGGCCGGCGTCGGTCTGGCCCGAGGGGGTGCCGGTACGGCGCTCGTCGGCAGCCACGAGGAGGTCGCCGACCGGATCAAGGAGTACGCCGGTCTCGGCATCGAGGAGTTCATCCTGTCCGGCTACCCACACCTCGAAGAGGCCTACTGGTTCGGCGAATCAGTACTCCCCCGCCTCGAACGCGACGGCCTGTGGGTGAATCCCGCCGAACCGTCCCGGGCGCCGAAGAACGCCGTACCGTTCGCCGTCTGACCTACTCTTCCTGGTCGTCGGCGCCGGGGCGCTCGGCCCACGGAGTCTCCTTGGCGGGGCGGACGACGATGAGCTTGTCGCCTGCTGCCAGGACGGAGACGGACGAGTCGTAGTACCGGTGGACCTTGCCGTCGCGGACGACGGAGACGACCCGGTCCGGGACCGATGACGGTGCCTTGCCGACCTCGCGGCCGAGCACCGGGCGTTCGGCGACCTCGAGACCTTCGCCGTAGGTGAGCAGGTCCTCCATCACCTCGCCGAGGTTGGGGCTGACCGCGGACAGGCCGAGCAGCCGGCCGACCGCCTCGGACGAGGTGACGACGGCATCCGCGCCGCTCTGCCGCAGCAGCGGCACGTTGTCCTCCTCGCGGACCGCGACGACGATGTGCGCCTTCGGGTTGAGCTGCCGGACCGCGAGCGTGACGAGCACGGCCGAGTCGTCGCGGTCGGTGGTGACGATCACCTCGCGGGCGGCGATCACCTCGGCGCGGCGCAGGACGGTCCGGTTCGTCGCGTCGCCGTGGAAGGCGGCGATCTGATCGTTGCCCGCGTCACCGATCGCGGTCGCCCGCGGGTCGATCACCACGATCTTCTCGCGCTGCACACCGTTGCTCAGCAGGGTCTGCACCGCCGACCGGCCCTTGGTGCCGTAGCCGACGACAACGACATGGTCCTTCATGCGCTTCCTCCATCGGGTGTCGCGCATGACGCGGCGACCTTCGTTCGCCAAGACTTCCAGAGTCGTGCCGACCAGCACCACCAGGAACGAGATCCGCAGTGGCGTGACGATGAAGGCGTTCACCAGCCGGGCGGTCGGCGTCACCGGAGTGATGTCGCCGTACCCGGTCGTGGTCAGCGTGACAGTGGCGTAGTAGATGCTGTCGATGAAGCCGACCGAACCGTCGTAGGTGTCCTTGTAGCCGTCACGATCGACCAGAACGATGAGCACCATCAAGATCAGCAAGCCCAGCGCGATCAGCAGCCGCCGGAACAGCTCCACCACCGGCGAGCGAGTGCTCGCGGGCAGGTTGACCAAGAGACCGTGCGGATTGCGACCGGTGGGCAGGGATGGCACGCGTCTGACGATAGGGCACCGACGGCCGATCCACCGCATGCGACAGGCTCTGATCGGACAGTGCAACGGTGACCATCAGATGACCGCTATCCTGCACCACCCTGGTCCGCATCCGGAGCCCCTCGACGGTCCTGAGCATCGCCACATTCTCCGGCTGCACCATGCAGACAGCACGGTCCGCGCCCAATTCACGGGCCTCCTGGATCACCCGGCGCAGCAGTTGACTGCCCAGGCCTTGGTTCTGCCAGCCGTCCTCGACCAGGACTGCCATCTCCATCGCACTACTGCCCAGCTCCTCCCAGGGAGCGGCTGTAGCCATCCCGACGACTGCACCGCCGACAGTGGCGACCACTGAGATTCCACCGGCGGGCGCAGACAGGTGCCGCGCAGTACGGGTTGTCAGCTTCGGCATAGGCACGTGATAGCGACGCGTGCGGCTCTCGTACGAACAGCGCTCATGCATGGCCACTACAGCCTCGGCGTCCTCGACAGTGGCCCTCCGGAGCTCCGGTACGCCGCTACCCGGTCGCGGGCCCTCCTGTACGACGCCTTGGTCGCGCTCGGCCAGCTTGCCTGCGATCTCCACGAGCGCATCGGCCCGGGCCCACTCGGCAGGGGTGTACTCCTCGAAGCCCTGGAGGTTCTCCAGCTCCTCATCAACCGACATCGGGTCGTCGAGCAGCCGTAGTACGGCCCGGAGGTACCTCGTCGGAGCGTCACTCAGTACGTCGGCCTGGCACGGGCGGACCGTCGTACGGACGCAGCCGGCATCGGCGACGAGTGCCGTGAGCGTCTCTGCGGTCCAGCCGACTCCGGTGGACACCACTAGTTCGTCGACAGCGCCGGACTCGGCGGTGAAGACCTCCAGGCTGAGGATGTTGATCTCGTCGGCACCACACCGTGCTGCGAGTTCGGCCAGTGCGCCCGGCCGGTCGGCGAGTTCGGTCCTGATCTTCCAGAGCATGGGTGACGCCCTCCCTCGTGGAACACCCCGCCGGAAACAGAGACGGGGGTGCTTCGAGTGTGCGCGGGAGGTGTTGCCTGGCCGGGTCGCGGATGTTACACGCGCGTCAACCCTTGGGCGGGCGGTGCGGCAGGTTCGGCAGCCGATCGGTGAGCTTCGGCTTACGTGCAGCCAGCTCGGCTGCGTTCTCCCGGCGGTCCAGGTCGGCATGCCGGAGCAGGTCCGGGTACGCCGACTGCGGCACCGGCGGGTAGGTGGTGACGATCGCGTCGCCGCTGAAGACGAAGTAGATCGCCTGACCGTCCTTGATCACCTTAAGCAGGGACCCCTCGCGCACGGTCAGCGCGTGCTCGAACGCCTTCTTCCGGGCGGACCGCTTCGCCAGTGCGGCCTGGATCGCCTGCTGTGCGGGTTCACGGCCGTGCTTGACGGCTTCGAAGGCCATCGGCCCGTACCGCACGCCGTACTTGACTACGTTCTTCGCCAGCCGACTGCGTCCACCTGCCATGTTCACGACTGTACTGACTGCACCAGGTCGGTGGGCGGGAAACGCCTCTGCACAGCGTCGGCATGCGGCGTTGGAAGGTGTCGGGCACCATTGGGCACGTGACGGTACCTACTCCGCGCCGGCCGATCCTGCCGGGCAACAAGCTCTTCGACTCGCTGCCTGGCGCCTCCGACCCGGCGGCGGTCGCCGAGGTGGCGCACCGGACGGCGGAGCTACTGGTCCGCGGCGCACGGTCCACCGAGGACGCGGAAGTGATCGCGCGGGTGGTGAAACTCGCCGACGACTACGGTCTGGACGAGCTCGCCGACCTGTGGTCCGACAGCCCCGCCGACTCGCTCCCTGCCACGTTGTGGCGGCTTTACCTGCTGCGCTCCTGGGTGCACTCCCAGGCCGACGAAGTCTCCCGCGAATACACGACCGGCCGCGAGTACGCCGAGGTCCACGCGGTGGTCGCCGGTGTCGCCGACCCGCCCGGCCCGACCGAGGTCCGCGACATGGTCGACGCCGTACTCCGGGGCGTGGCGGCCGGAGATTTCGCCACCACCCTGGATCGCGCCGCCGCCTTCGCCCGGATCGTCGCGACCGGCCGGGCGCATCTCGCCGGCGACGGGCACGGTCAGGTGCTGTCGGCCTCGAAACTCGTCGAGATGGCCGACCAGCTGCAGACCGCCGCCCGCGCCGAACGAGCCGGCCAGCTCTGGTAGTTGCATCCGGCTTCGCCAGGTGATATGAGGCGAAAGCTCAACAGGACAAGGGGTTTGCGGGCTGGTTAGACTGAGGGCGTTTCAAGCAAGTTATACTGTGTGAGGTGTCGGGCCGTGGTAGCCCCGGGTCCCAAATTAAGCCGCTTCGAGCGGCCACGCGCCGTGAGGCGCTTCCCGGTCCGGCACCCCAACTTCTCCCCCGCCGACAAGTTGCTTCAAGCAACCACGGCGTACGGCGTACTCCGCGGCGCTCGGTGCTGGCACGATGGGCCTGACCCTTTGCCTGGGGAGGAACAAGTGCTGGACGTGCTCGGACTCGACGACGCCGAGGAGATGGCGTATCGGGCGCTCGTCGAGGTGCCGTCGTACGACGCCGCGGAACTCGCCGAGCGACTGGGGTGCCATCCACTCGATGCGGCGCGATCGCTGGCGGCGCTCGAGACGCTCGGCCTCGCGGCTCGCTCGAGCGGCGGCACCGACCGGTACGTCGCGTCACCACCCTCGGTGGCACTTGCTGCACTCGCAGTACAGCGGGAAGAGGCGCTGCGGCGGGCTCAGCGGGAGATCGAGACGCTGACCGAGGTGTATCGCGGGACCGACACCGACCGATCCGTCAGCGACGTCGTCGACGTGGTGCGCGGGGCGAAGGCGGTCGGCCAGCGGTTCGTCCAGTTGCAGATGTCGGCCCGCGAGGAGGTTCTCGGCTTCGTCAAGTCCGACGTCGCCGTCGTCCCGCCGGAGGAGAACACGGCGGAGGACGCCGCTGTCACTCGCGGGGTTCGCTACCAGGTGCTGATCGAGCGGAGCGCATTCGACCGGCCGGGGTACTTCGCGATCGCCTCCGCCTCGATCCAGGCCGGCGAGGAGGTCCGGGTGGTTCCCGAGCTGCCGATCCGGTTGCTGATCGTCGACCGGCGGATCGCGCTGGTCCCGCTGATGTCGGAGTCGGACCGCAGCATCGGCGCGCTGATCGTGCACCGCAGCGGCATGCTCGACGCGCTGCTCGCCCTGTTCGACCGGCTCTGGCGGGACGGGATCCCGCTGATGCTCGGCGCCGACGGCAAGGTCGAAGGACCCCGGCTCGGACTGCCCGAACTGGACGCCCGGATCCTCGGCCTGCTGCTGGCCGGCCTCACCGACCAGGCGGTCGCCAACCAACTCGGCCTCTCGATGCGCACCGTCCAACGCCGGGTCCGCGCCCTGATGGACCGCGTCTCCGCCGACACCCGCCTCCAACTAGGCTTCCACGCCGCCCGCAACAACTGGCTCTAACCCCCCACCCCCACCCCCCCACCCCCCCACCCCACTCATCGGTCCCTTGATCCCCGGCGTGTCGCCACTCATCGGTCCCTCCGGCGGCGAGCCGTAGTACGGGCCGGTCAGGGTCGGATCAGGGATCGTCCCCCTTCCTGCCACCCCCGAAGGCGAGCACACTCAGGGGCAATTGATCAGCCGGGGAGGGCGAGGATCGGCATGGTGGGCGACACGCAGGACAAGGCTTCGGTCGTGGTGGCGACCGACCTGGAGCGAACGTACGGCGAGGGTGACACGGCTGTCCGTGCCCTGCGCGGAGTGAGTGTGGAGGTCGCGGCCGGCCAGCTGACCGCGGTGATGGGTCCGTCCGGGTCGGGCAAGTCGACGCTGATGCACATCCTGGCTGGCCTGGACAAGCCCAGTTCGGGCTCGGTGCTGATCGACGGTACAGAGATCACCACGCTCGGCGACGACGCGCTGACCAAGCTGCGCCGGCAGCACATCGGCTTCATCTTCCAGTTCTTCAACCTGCTGCCGATGCTGACCGCGCGGGAGAACGTGGTGCTGCCGCTGACGATCGCCGGCGAGAAACCCGACCCGGCGTACTTCGACGAGCTGATCGCGCGGGTCGGGCTGACCGACCGGCTCACCCACCGCCCGGCCGAACTGTCCGGCGGTCAGCAGCAGCGGGTCGCGATCGCGCGTGCTCTGGTATCGCGGCCGACGGTGATCTTCGCCGACGAACCGACCGGCAACCTGGATTCGCGGACCAGCAACGAGATCCTGCAGCTGATGCGCGGTTCGGTCGACGAGTACGGCCAGACCACCGTGATGGTGACCCATGACGCCCGGGCCGCCGCGATGGCCGACCGGGTGCTGTTCCTGGCCGACGGCGAGATCGTCAAGGAGACCGGGCAGACCACCCAGGGCGAGATCCTGCAGATCATCGACTCGCTGGACCTGCAATGATCCGGTTCGCGTTGCGCGGGGTGCTCGGCCGCAAGCTGCGGACCGCACTGACCGCGATCGGGGTGGTGCTCGGCGTCGCGCTGGTGTCCGGCACCTATGTGCTGACCGACTCGATCTCGAGTGCCTTCGACTCGATCTTCTCGGAGAACTACAAGAACACCGACGCCGCGATCACCGGCAAGCCCGCGTTCGACCTGTCCGACGACGGCGCCGGTGGGAACCCGCCGTTCGATCAAGGGCTGCTGGCGAAGGTCTCGGCGCTGCCCGAGGTCGGTGTCGCCGACGGCGCGGTCTCCGGTGAGGCACAACTGATCGGGCACGACGGCAAGGCGGTCGTCTTCGGCGGTGCGCCCAACCTCGGCTTCAGCATCAACACCGAGCGGCCCGAGTTCAACACGCTGGCTTTGGTGAAGGGCGACTGGCCGACCGCGGGCGAGGTGGTGATCGACACCAAGACGGCTCAGGCGAAGGGGTTCGCAGCCGGCGACAGCATCGGCGTACAGGCTCGTGGTGCTGTGCAGCAGATGAAGATCTCCGGGCTGGTCGAGTTCGGGTCGGTGTCGTCGATCGGTGGTGCCACGCTGGCCGGGTTCGACCTGCCGACCGCGCAGAAGCTCTTCGACAAGCCCGGCAAGCTCGACCAGATCCTGCTCGCGGCGAAGGACGGCGTGTCGACCCAGCAACTTCTCGCCGCGGTGCAGAAGGTCCTTCCGGAAGGCACTCAGGTTCGCAGCGCCGACGACCAGGCGGCCGAGGATGCGAAGGGCACGTCGAGTTTCCTGACCTTCTTCCGGACCTTCCTGCTCGTCTTCGGTGGGATCGCCTTGTTCGTCGGCTCGTTCGTGATCGCGAACTCGCTGTCCATCACGATCGCCCAGCGGACCCGTGAGTTCGCCACCTTGCGGACGCTCGGGGCTTCTCGTCGCCAGGTGCTCTACTCGGTGGTCCTCGAGGCGCTGCTGACCGGCCTGGTGTCCGCGGTCGCGGGGCTGTTCCTCGGGCTCGGGATCGCGACCGGGTTGTTCAAGATCTTCGATGCGGCCGGTCTGACGCTGCCCAACAACGGGCTCGTGTTCCGCACCCGGACCATCGTCGTCGCGCTGGCGGTCGGGATCGTGGTCACTCTGCTGGCCAGCCTGCGACCGGCTTGGCGTGCGACGCGGGTGCCGCCGATCGCGGCCGTCCGTGAGGGCGCCAAGCTTCCACCGGGAAGGTACAACCGCTTCCGCCCAGTGGGTGCCGCATTGCTCGCCGTGCTCGGCATCGCCTTGGTCGTGACCGGCCTGTTCGTCAACGGTCTCTCCACTGGCGCGCTGCTGGGGTTGCTCGCGGTCGGCGTACTGCTGATCTTCATCGGGATCGCACTGTTCTCTGCGAGATTGGTGCGGCCACTCGCGGCCGCGTCGGACCCGATCGCGCGCTGGTCGGTGCTGGTGCTGACGATCGTGGTCTGGCCGCTGTTCTCCTTGCCCTACTGGCTGCTGCGCCGCGCGTTCTGGGGCCCTGGATCCGGGCTGTCGCGGCTCGGCGGGTTGCTGCTGGGCGCAGTACTGAATCCGGTTCTGCTGGTGATCGTCGGGCTGATGGCCGTACGCCGGGCAGTCACCCGTTGGCGCCCGGAGTGGCCCGCGGAGTTCCCCGGCGTACTGAGTGATCGCCCCGCGGTCGGTATCGGAGGCCAGAACAGTCGGCGCGACCCGCACCGGACTGCCTCGACCGCGGCCGCTCTGATGATCGGGCTCGCCCTCGTGACGCTGGTCGCCACGCTCGGCGCGGGCATCATCAGGCCGTTCGAGGATGCCGTCGACAAGATCTTCAGCGCGGACTATGCGATCACCGCACAGAACAACTTCAGTCCGTTGCCACCGACCGTTGCCGCAGCCATCGAGCACGTTCCAGGGGTCGACGCGCTGTCGAGTGTGCGCGGCGGACAAGGCCGGGCATTCGGCGAGACGATCCCGATCACCGGCGTCGACAGTCAGGCGCCTCAGGTCGTGACGTTCGACTGGAAATCCGGTTCGCAGGCGACGCTCGGCGAACTGGGTGCGGACGGCGCGGTGCTGGATGCAGACTTCGCCAAGAAGCACTCGCTGACTGTCGGTTCGACGTTGCCGCTGGAGACCGTCACGGGCAAGACGCTGCCGCTGAAGGTGCGAGGGATCTTCCAGCCGCCGGCCGGTGGTTCGCCGTTCGGCAACGTGACGATCTCGACCGCGGCGTTCGACGCGACCAACCCACAACCGCTCAACCTCTACACCTTCGTCAGCCTGCACGGCGGAGTCACTCCGGCGAACACGGCGACCCTGCAGCAGGCGTTGAGTACGTTCCCGAACGCGAAGGCGCTGACTCGCGAGCAGTTCAAGAAGGTCCAGTCCGATGGCATCAAGAGCATCCTCAACGTGCTGTACGTGTTGCTCGCGTTGTCCGTGCTGGTGAGTCTGTTCGGGATCGTCAACACGCTGGTGCTGACCGTGTTCGAGCGAACCCGTGAGCTCGGCATGCTGCGGGCGATCGGGCTGACCCGGCGGCAGGTGAAACGGATGATCCGGCACGAGAGTGTGATCACCGCGCTGATCGGTGCGGTGATCGGGATCCTGCTCGGGCTGGGTCTGGCTTCGCTGCTCGCGGCGCGGCTCGACGAGGTGAGCTTCGCCGTACCGACCGGTCAGCTGGTGCTGTTCGGTGTCGTCTCGGTGATGGTCGGGATCTTCGCGGCGATCTGGCCGGCCCGGCGCGCAGCCCGACTCGATCCGTTGGAGGCGTTGCAGTACGAGTGAACCAGGTTGAGTGTTAGCTTCCGGCATGCGTTCGCTCGGAGTACTGGTTGGTCTTGCCCTGGTGGTGACCGGCTGCTCGACTGTCGACTCTGCCGACATCAAGACCAGCGGGATGACGGCCGACTTGCTCGTCAAGCTGCCTGAGAATGCGGACGCTGTCGACGTCACCGCCTCCTTCCGGGTCGGCAACCTGACCTATGTCGAGCTGGGCAGCGGGGAGAACGTGGAGGTCTCGGCGGAGGGCAAGAGGCAACAGTTGCACCGCGGCAAGTTCGCGGGCGCTACCAGCTACACCGGGCAGCTCGGCGTACCCAAGGTCTCCAAGGGCTCCAAGGTCGAGATCAACTTCGCGCTGAACCGCGCCGGCGGCAACACGTCCGCGCCGAGCTCGACCGTTGTGCTGCCCGAGCCGGTGCACCTGTCCCAGCCGGTCGGCGGGGCGAAGCTGTCCCGGCGCAAGGACGTCCAGGTGACCTCTGCGAGTGGGCCGGCTCAGACGCTGACCTGGAGCGGACCGTGCATCCAGACTGGCAGCCTGCAGATCGAGCCTGGTCGTTCCTCGACGACGATCGCTGCTGGGCTGATCCGGGCCACCACGCCGGCCAGCGCGGGGACTGACACCTGCCAGGTGGAGTTTCTGTTGAGCCGGCATACGACCGGCAGGATCGACGGGGCGTTCAAGGACGGGACGATCGTGGCCGTGGCCCAGTCGATCCATCAGGTCGTCTCGGCGCCCTGACACCGGTCGGCCTCTTGTTGGTTACCTTCTAGAGGGACGATTGTTCCGTGAACCGGTAACGATCGGCCTCGTCCCCGCCTCTGACGAAGGGAACCCCACCCATGCGCCGCCTGATCCCGCTGGCCCTCGCGGCCGGCCTGCTGGCCCAGGGCCTGGCCGTCGCGCCGGCCTCCGCCGCCCGCCGTGACCTCGACATCCAGGCCCACCGCGGCGGTCTCGGCCTGACCGTCGAGAGCACGATCGCCTCCTTCAGCCGCGGCCTCGAGCTCGGCGTGAGCACGCTCGAACTCGACGTCCAGATCACCCAGGACGGCCAGGCCGTGGTCACCCACGACCGCCAGGTGTCCGGCAGCAAGTGCAAGGACACCGGGCCCTACACGCCGGACGATCCCGAATACCCGTACGTCGGCAAGTTCATCAACACGCTGACGCTCGCCCAGGTCCGCCAGCTGGACTGCGGCTCGCTGCCGCAGGCCGCCTTCCCCGGCCAGATGCCCGACCCCGGGGCCCGGATGCCGAAGCTGAGCGAGGTGTTCGACCTCGTCCACCGGTTCCACGCGAACGACGTCAAGCTCAACGTCGAGACCAAGGTCGAGGCCGGTGCGCCGAGTCAGACCGCGCCGCGCGAGCAGTTCGTCCAGGTGGTCGCCGCGGAGATCCGCAAGGCGCACATCGCCCGGCAGATCACCATCCAGAGCTTCGACTGGGGCTCGCTGATGCGGATGCGTCAGGTCGCCCCGGAGCTGCCGCTGGTCGCGCTGACCAACTACGACTTCCTCGAGACCGGCAAGCCGGGCAAGTCGCCCTGGCTCGGCGGCATCGACATCGACGACTTCGGCGGCGACCTGGTGAAGGCCGCGACGTCGTTCGGTGCCTCTGCAATCTCCCCGGTGCACGGGTTCCCGCAGGACGGTCGGGTGACCGATCCGACGTACCGGCCCTATGTCACCGCCGACATGGTGCGCTCGGCCCACCAGGCCGGCCTGAAGGTCATCCCGTGGACCGTCGACGATCCGGCCACCATGCAGTCGCTGATCGGCCTGGGTGTCGACGGCATCATCTCCGACTACCCCGACCGGGTCCGTGCGGTCGCTGCTACGAACGGCTTCCGGCTGCCGCGTGCGTACGACGCTCCGCCGGTCGAGGCGCTGCCCATAGCTCACGCGCACAACGACTACGACCACCGGCGGCCGCTGTACGACGCACTCGACCGTGGGTTCAACAGTGTCGAGGCGGACGTCTGGCTGGTCGACGGTGAACTCCGCGTCGCGCACGACCTGGCAGATGCTCGCCCCGGCCGGAACCTGGAGAACCTCTACCTCGAACCACTCGCCCAGCGCGTTGCAGCGAACGGTGGTCAGGTCTACCGGCATGGCCGCGACTTCCAGTTGCTCATCGACATCAAGAGCGACGGACCCACGACGTACGCGGCAATCGACAAGGCACTGGCCAAGTACAGCGACATCAGCACAGTCTTCGTCGGTGGCCGGGTACGCCGTGGCGCAGTGACCTCGGTGATCAGCGGCAACCGCCCGCTCGACATCCTGCAGGCCCAGAAGATCCGGTACGCCGGGTACGACGGCCGTCTGTCGGACCTGAACTCCGGGCTGCCGGCGTCGGTCATGCCGTTGGTGAGCGACAACTGGTCGAAGAACTTCACTTGGCGAGGCATCGGCGAGTTCCCCGCGGCCGAGCGGACCAAGCTGCGCGACATCGTGAAGACGGCTCACGGTGCCGGCTACAAGGTGCGCTTCTGGGAGACCCCGGACGTCCGCGGCGCCGCCCGTGATGCTCTCTGGTCCGAACTGACCTCCGCTGGTGTCGACAACCTCAACACCGACGACCTCCACGGCCTGGAGGACTTCCTGCGCGGCTAGGGCTTCTTCCGCAGCTAGGGCCTGACTTCCGTGAGGGCGACAACGCCGTCGCCCTCACGGAACGCCTTGCGTTGCTTCACCGCTCCGTTGCCCTCTGCGATCAGGCGCTGCAAGGTGTCCTCAACCCGGTCGGTGTCACCGAGTTCCTGCAAGGCGTCGCCGACGTGGTTGATCAGTCGGTCGATGAGTTGTGTCATGGGAAGCGGCTCGGCGTGGAGTACATCCAGGCCGTTGCCTTCGATCCCGTCACGAGCAGCGAGCCAGTAGGCGGCGCGTAGTACCTCTGGCTCGAGCTTCGGACCCGGCGAGCCGTCGTACGTCATCACCAGCGCGCGGATGAGGGTTGCCAGCAACACTGTCTCGTCGATAGTCAGCGGCACATCGCTGATCCGCACCTCCACCGTCGGGAGATGGCTGGACGGGCGGACATCCCAATAGACCATGCCCTCGTCCATGATGCTGCCCGACGCGATCTGCATCGCGACCAGCGCGTCGTAGTGCGCAGCCGATTCGAAGTACGGCGGCGGCCCGGAGCACGGCCAGCGCGACCACATGATCGACCGCCAGCTCGCGAACCCGGTGTCGGACCCCAGGTAGATCGGCGAGTTGGCCGTCAGCGCGAGCAGTGTCGGCAGCCAAGGACGCAGATGGTTGCTGACCCGGATCGCAGCCTCCTTGTCCGGTACGTCGATGTGCACGTGGCAGCCGCAGACGCCTTGCTCCCTGGCCAGCAGCCCGTACCTCGCCGCCATCTGCAGGTACCGCTCCTTCTTGGTGACCAGCTGTTCAGCATGACCACTTGGCGGTACGGCGATCGCGCAGAGCCGGCCGCCCTGTTCCGCCGCGGAGGCGGCAAGCTTCGACCGCATTCGGTGCAGGTGGTCGTGCAGCTCGTCGGCGGTCCCGCAGACCGGCGTGTTGATCTCCACCTGGGCTCTGGTCAGCTCCAGTTCGACGCCTGGGTCGCCCGCTACCGCTTTGCTGCGCGGCAGCGGCTCGCCGGCGGCAGACACCAGCAACAACTCTTCCTCGACGCCCATGGACGGCAAGCTCAAGTGACTCTCTCCTCGGTCAGGGTGCCCTCCGGTACCCGGCGCCGCTCGAGCAGAAACCGTGCCCGGGCCGACACACTGCTCAGCGTGACGCATATGCTCTGCGGCGTGAGTCTGCCGATCGTCACCGCTACCCGGTACGTGCTGCCGCTCCGGGAAGGCGGGTCGCTGCCCGGTGTTGTCGAGGGCAACGATCTCGGCACCTACGTGCTCAAGTTCCACGGCGCCGGCCAGGGTCCGAAGGCGCTGGTCGCGGAGGTGATCGTCGGCGAGCTCTTCCGCCGGCTCGGCTTGCGGGTGCCTGAGCTGAAGCTGATGCAGCTCGATCCCGCGATCGGCAAGTCGGAGCCCGACGAGGAGATCCAGGACCTGCTGATCCGCAGCGCCGGTCTGAACCTCGCCGTCGACTTCCTGCCCGGCTCCTTCGGCTACGACGGCTCCAGCGGCAAACCGGACGACGCCACTCAGGCCCGCATCCTCTGGCTCGACGCGTTCGTCGCGAACGTGGACCGGTCCTGGCGGAACACGAACCTGCTGGTCTGGCACAAGAACCTCTGGCTGATCGACCACGGAGCCGCGTTGTACTTCCACCACTCCTGGATGTCCGCGGAGAAGTTCACCGGGCTCTCCTACGACGCCGACGATCACGTCTTCCGCGACATCACTCCGGCTGTGCCCGGCATCGACTCGGAGTTGGCCGCAGAGATCACACCTTCGCTGCTGACGGAAGTGATCGGCCTGGTGCCCGATGAGTGGATCGCTGAAGGTGACCGTGAGCGGTACGTCGGCCACCTGACCGCGCGACTCGCCGACCGGTCCGCGTGGCTGCCGGGTGGTGCGCGATGAATCTCGTTCCGTTCGACTACGTCATCCTGCGGGCCGCTCCGCGCATCCAGCGAGGCGAGTTCGTCAACGTCGGCGCGGTGCTCTACTGCCGCTCATTGGATTTCCTCGGCGCGGCCTGGGACGTCGAGCCTTCCCGGTTGAAGGCGCTCGACCCGGCGGTGGATGTCGACGTGGTGTGCGCGTCGCTCGAGCACATCCGCGCGATCTGCGCCGGCGACCCCGACGGCGGTCCCGCGGCAGCCACCAGGATCGGTGAGCGCTTCCGCTGGCTTGCGGCACCCCGCAGTACGGTCGTGCATCCCAGCCCGATCCACAGCGGCCTCACCAGCGACCCCACTGCCGACCTCGACCGCCTGGTCGACGCCTTCGTCCGCTAGGCGAGAGCTTGGGAGACGACCTCGCGGGCTTCGGCGAAGACTTCGGCGAGGTGGTCCTCGCCCTTGAAGGACTCGCCGTAGATCTTGTAGAGGTCCTCGGTGCCGGACGGCCGCGCGGCGAACCACGCCGACTCGGTCGTCACCTTGAGCCCACCGATCGGTGCCCCGTTACCGGGCGCGCTCGTCATCCGGTCCAGGATCGGCTCGCCCGCCAGCTCGGTCGCGGTGACAGCGTCCGCGGACAGCGCCGCCAGCTTCGCCTTCTGGTCGCGGCTGGCGGGCGCGTCGACCCGCGAGTACGCCGAGGCGCCGAACTTCGCCGCCAGCTTCGCGTGCGCCTGCGACGGCGTCTCCCCGGTCACCGCGGTGATCTCGCTGGCCAGCAGGGCGAGCAGAATGCCGTCCTTGTCTGTCGTCCAGACCGTGCCGTCGAAGCGCAGGAAGCTCGCTCCGGCCGACTCCTCGCCACCGAACCCGACCGAGCCGTCGATCAGCCCCGGCACGAACCACTTGAACCCGACCGGCACCTCCCAGAGCCGCCGGCCGAGATCCGCCACCACCCGGTCGATCAGCGACGACGACACCAGCGTCTTGCCGACGGCGGTGTCCGGGCCCCACTGCCGGTTCTCGAACAGATACGAGATCGCCGCCGCTAGGTAGTGGTTCGGGTTCATCAGGCCGGCGTCTGGCGTCACGATGCCGTGCCGGTCCGAGTCCGCGTCGTTGCCCGTCGCCAGGTGGAAGTGGTCCTTCTGGGCGACCAGCGACGCCATCGCGTACGGCGAGGAGCAGTCCATCCGGATCTTGCCGTCGTGGTCGAGCGTCATGAACGACCAGGCCGGGTCGACCCGCGGGTTCACCACGGTCAGGTCGAGCCGGTGCCGGTCGGCGATCGCGGCCCAGTAGTCGACACTCGCGCCACCGAGCGGGTCGGCGCCGATCCGGACCCCGGCGCTGCGGATCGCGTCGAGGTTGAGCACCGACGGCAGGTCGTCGACGTAGTGGCCGAGGAAGTCGTACTCCCCTGCCTGCGCCCGGGCGGCCGCGAACGGCGTACGGCGTACTTCGCGGTTGCCACCCGCGATCAGCTCGTTGGACCGGTTCGCGATCCAGCCGGTCGCGTCGGAGTCGGCGGGTCCGCCGTGCGGCGGGTTGTACTTGATGCCGCCGTCGCGCGGCGGATTGTGCGACGGTGTGATCACGATGCCGTCGGCCCCTGCACCGGCGCCACGGTTGAGCCGCAGGATCGCGTGCGACACGGCCGGCGTCGGCGTCAGCCGGTCGGCGCTGTCGACCAGCGTCTGGACGTTGTTGCCAGCGAGAACCTCGAGCACGGTCCGCCAGGCCGGCTCGGACAGGCCGTGGCTGTCCCGGCCGACCAGCAGCGGCCCGGTGGTGCCCTCACCGGCGCGGTACTCGCAGACGGCCTGGGTGATGGCCAGGATGTGCGCCTCGTTGAAGGCGCCGTCCAGACTCGAGCCGCGGTGGCCCGACGTACCGAAGACGACCTTCTGAGCGGGGTTCTCGACGTCCGGCGTGATCCCGTCGTAGGCGGCGAGCAGCGCGTCGATGTCGACGAGGTCCTCGGGCTGGGCGGGCTGGCCTGCGCGTGGGTGCATGTGCTCATGCAACAAGCCTTCGGCCCCGATCACAACTCCATCCGGGTGGCGGACAGGTATTTCAGCGCGGCTCCGGCGCCTTTTCTTTTCAGCTTGGGTACGGCGTGAGCAGTTGGTCGACCGGTGCGTAGTCGTCGGTCAGCAGCGGCGCGTCTCCGATGAACGCCCGTACTGCGGCCGGATCGTCCAGCAACTCCGCCCGCTGCCCCAGCCGTTGACGGATGGCTTCGGACTGCAGCGGTTGCTGAGAGGCGACCAGCACGAAGTTGCCGCCTTCGCTGCCTTTGAGCTCAGCCGGCTTCGCGATCACCCCGACGTACGCGAACTCCGCCGCGACCGTCCGGACCTCCGCCTTCACGAACGCCTGCGGCCCGAAGTCGATGACGTTCACCGTGTAGATGCCCGTCGGTTTGAGCACCCGGCGGACGTCCGCGACGAGCTCGCGCGTGGTCAGGTGCCACGGCACGGCGACCCCACCGAACGCGTCCATGATGACCAGATCGCGGCTCGCCGATGGCTCGGACCGTACGCCGAGCCGCCCGTCCCGGATCCGTATGTCGAGCTCCGGCGAACCCGGCTTCACGCCCAGCTCCGCCTTGTCGACCTCGATCACCCCGGCGTCGATCTCGTACACCTTGTTCTCGGTGCCCGGCCTCGTCGCGGTCAGATAGCGAGGCATCGTGAGTCCGCCACCGCCGACGTGCAGCGCTGCCACCGGTTGCTTGGCCGGCCATTTGCTGTCGATCGCGACGGCGAGGTTCTTGATGTAGTCGAACTCCAGGAACGTGGGGTCCGCGAGATCGACGTACGAATGCCTCAACTGGTCCAGGTACAACGTGCGTCCGTTGGGGCGATCCGGGTCGGCGACCACCCGCGCGCAGTGGTACGCCGTCTCCACCTCGCACGGCCGCGGTGCGACCAGGGTCAACCCGGTCCCGACCAGCGCCAACGCGACCGGCTTCGCGGCGGCCTTGAGCCCGCGGAAGTAGAGCGTGAGTGTGGCGCCGGCGACTGCCAGGATTCCGCCGAGGCAGAGCACGATCGCACTCGTCGGCACCTTCGCCACGAACACGAACCCGGTCAGCACCGTACCGGCGATCGCCCCCACCGTCGCGTACGCCGACAGCCGCCCGACCACCGTTCCCGTCTGCGTCAGCGTCTGAAGCCGCAATTTGGTCACCATCGGCGTCACCGCAGCCAACAGCGAAGCCGGGATGAACAGCGCGACCGTCACCGCAAGGAACACCACGTTCCCATCCGCGCCGCCCCGAACAGCCTCACCGGTCCACCGCACCACCGGCAGGATCAGCAAGACCATCGCCCCAGCAACCAAAACCAACGGCCCCAACGACCGCGTCGGCGGCACCGCATCCGCAAACCGCCCCCCGAACGCAGCCCCCACCGCAATAGCCGCCAGCGCCACCCCGATCACCGCGGTATTCGTCTCCAACGTCAACCCCAGATAAGGCGCCACCAACCGCAACGACACCAGTTCCAGCACCATCACCGCCCCAGAACTCCCCACCACCAGAGCAGTAGCCCCCCGCCCCCCAATCCCCCGCATCTCCCTCACCCCCACCACCCTATCCACGCCCACCCCCACCCCGCCCCATCCCGCCCCATCCCGCCCCTCACCCACTCCCGCCACCCCCAACCACCACCGCGAGCTCGCTCGCACCCCCAACCCCCACCATCCCGCAACCCCGCCCACCCCTCGCATTTCGCTCGTATCCCCGACCCCTTCTCCCCCCTCGCCGTCCCGCCATCCCAACCACCGCCGCGAGCTCGCTCGCATCCCCAACCCCCGCCATCCTCAAACCGACCGCCCCTCCCAACCACCACGCCTTCCCTAAACCCGCACCCAACCGCCAAGTCCTCTCACCACCCCGCACCCAACCCAGCAACCAAACCGAAATTCCCTTGTGGACAACACCGATCCAACACACAAACGCTCGTACCTTCCCTGGCATGAGCAACCGAATCGTCGTCTTCTGTTCCGACCTCATCAACGCCTCCGGCCCCCTCACCCCCGACGAACTCAGCCCACAGGTCCGCGCCGCCGGCCTCACCAAAGCCATCAACCCCGTCACAGCGATCCGCAGCGCCCTCCGCCAGTCGCCGGTCATGGTGCAACTCCCGGACGGCCGCTTCGACTCCGCCCGCCGCATGCTCGACGGAGTCGCCCTCACCCACCGGGTCCGTTTCGCCACCAAGGGAAGACAGGTCCTGTACGCCGGACCCGAACTCTCCATCCTCGACCAGATCCTCGTCCACGAAGGATCCCTGGCCCTGACCACCGGCGGCGCCATCACGTCGTCCTTCGGCGAGTTCAGCGGCTGGTGCGGTCCACCCGACTGGCTCCCCGATGTCCCCGCCGAGTCACTCCTCGCCTTCCGCTTCCGCAACGGCCGCCTCGCCGTCGAACCGGTCCCGCACGAACTCCCCCTGACAAGCCCCGAGGTCGAGCGCCTCCGTCTCGTCCTCCGCCGCTACCTGATGACCTCCGACGCCCTGGACACCTGGCGCAGTCACCACACACTCGGCAAGGTCATGCTCCGCGCCCTCGCCGAGGTGCCCGACCTGCTGGTCGACCCGCTACCGCCCCTGGACGAGATCCTCCGCCTCGGCGACGAACGCTGGGGCCGCGACTGGCCGGTGGAATCAGCCGACGGCCCCCACGACGGCCACCGCGTCGTACTCCACGACGTACCAGCCGCCCTCGTCTCGGCCCTCCACCGCGACGCCGACCGCCTAGGCGTCACCACCGGCGAACTCACCGTCCTACTCCTCTCGGCAGCCACCTACCGAACCGCCATGCCCTGCCGCCACGACGCCCAATCCGCCTGGCTGAACCCACCCACTCCCCCCACCGACTACTACCCCTACGAGCCCCACGAAGACCCCGCGCCTCCCCACACCAACACTCCCGAAGACCCCAACGACCCACGCGACCAAGCACCCGCCAACCCCCGCAGCCGGACGGCCGCCGGTGGTCCCGCCCCAGCCCCCAGCCACACCCCCGACGATCCCGACGACCCCGCGCCGACCCACAGCAACACTCCCGAGGACCCCGACGATCCAGCGCCCACCCACGCTGGCACGCCCGACGGCCCACGCGACCCCACCCTCAGCGGGTACGCGGGAAAGCTCGAGGGCGACGACGACTGCGAAGTCTCCGACGACTTCGAAGAGGTCTGGATCGACGACCTCCCAGAAGCAGTCCTAGCCCTCCGAAGGCCCCCCGAATGACCACCTCACCCCTGATCGAGCTGCGCGATCAACGTCTTCGGCGCAACCTTCCGATACGCGTCCTCGACGATCTCCTCGATCTGTTCCCAGTCCACGCCATCCACATCCAGATACACACCGACCCACCCACGATGCCCGACGTACGGCGGCCGGAAGAAGTGCTCCGGATCGCCCGCGATCAACGCCTCCTGCGCCCCTTCCGGAGCCGCACACCAGAAACCTGTCCGGTCGTCATGATGCTGATCCGCGAACATCACAAACGTCTTCTTGTCCCGCACGAACCACGTCGGCTCCCCATGACTCAGCCGCTCAGTAGTCTCCGGCAACCTCAGACAGATCTCCCGCAAGCGCTCCAACCCGTCCATCACCACTCCTCAACCTCACCGACGCGGTCCAGGCGCCACCACGCCGGACTCGTACGCATACACGACAGCCTGCGCCCGATCCCGCAGATGCAGCTTGGTCAGGATCCGGCTCACGTGAGTCTTCACGGTCTGCTCGGCAAGCACCAGCGTCGCCGCGATCTCCCGATTCGATTGCCCCCGTGCGATCAACCGCAGTACGTCGGTCTCACGTGGCGTCAGCCCACCCGCGGTCGCCGGAAGCACCGGCCGCACCTTCACGAAATCCTCCACCAGCCGGCGAGTGATCGACGGCGCGAGCAACGCATCTCCCGCAGCCACGATCCGCACCGCCGCAGCCAACTCGTCCGGAGACGAGTGCTTCAACAAGAACCCACTCGCCCCCGCGCGCAACGCGTCGTACACGTATTCATCCAGATCAAAGGTGGTGAGCATGATGACCCGAGGCGTCTCCCCTGGTGCCACGCCGGCCAGAATCTCCCGCGTCGCGGCCAACCCGTCGAGCACCGGCATCCGCACATCCATCAGGATCACGTCCGGGACCAACCGCCCGGCCGACTCGACCGCCTCGGCCCCGTTCGACGCCTGGCCGACGACCTCCAGATCGGGCTGCCCGGCCAAGAGCGCGCTGAACCCCGCCCGGACGATCTCCTGGTCGTCGACCACCAGCACCCTGACCGTCACTCGCCCACCTCGTCGCCTATTGGAATGGCCACCTCCACCAGAAACCCGCCATCGTCGGTCGGCCCCGCATGGAAAGTGCCGTCCACCAATGCGACCCGCTCCCGCATCCCGATCACCCCATGCCCACTTCCCGGCGCCACCGGTACGTCGGCCCGCGCCGGCCCGTTCACCACCGTCAGCCGCAACTCACCGCCGATCACCCGAACAGCCACCTGTACTACGGCCTTCGGCGCATGGCGCACCGCGTTGCTGATCGCCTCCTGCAGCACCCGATAGGCGTTCAGCTCCACCGCTGGATCCAGCCCCGCAGGCACCTCTGCCTCGAGCCGCACATCAGCCCCCGCCCGTCGCGTACCAGCCACCAGTTCCTCCAACCGCTCCAACCCAGGCTGTGGCTCGAGTTCTCCCGAGGACGGTGACATGCGCTCTTCGCCGGAAAGCGATGAACTCAGCCGGTCGGGCATGCCAGCGGCGCCGAGGAGGTGTGGGTGAAGGTCGAGCGCCGGATCGCGGTCAGCTCCGGTCAATGCGGTGTCTTCGCGGAGAAGACGCAGTACGCGGCGCATCTCCGTCAGCGAAGACCTGGCGTCCTCGGCAATACCGGCGAACTCCTCGCGCGCATCGTCGGGCAGCCCTGCCAGCCGATGCGGCGCGCTATCGGCCCGGACCACCACAACGGAGAGGTGATGAGCGACAACGTCATGGAGTTCGCGCGCGATCCTGGCGCGTTCTTGCCAGCGCGCCCGCTGCGCCCGTTCCTCCGCGCTGATTCCTTCCTGCGCGGCCAACTGACGCCTGGTCTCCGACCGCGACCGCAGCAGGTCCCCGACGACGACGGCGACCGCGGAGAAGATCGCCATCGTCAGCAGACCAGGCCAGCTGCCGCGCTCCGATGCAGCGAGCATCGCGACGACCCCGACCAGTTGGGTGACCACCCACCAGCCGGCCAACTCGCGCCGCGACGCACCCCGCGACCCGACGATCGCCAGCACGGCGGCGAGCCCGAAGACACTCGTCACCGGCCACGGCCACGCTTCGTCCGACGAGACCGGAACGCTCACCGCCGCGATCAGCGCCGCCACCAGCACGGAGACCGGAATGCCGGCCGCCGGCCGCAACCAGGCCAGCACCAACCCGAACCCACGACCGACCCCCAACGCCAGCGCGGCCCCCAACGGAATCCGGTAGTGCTGCCCAAGGTCCGCGGTGGTCAAGACGAGCAACACAGCAGTAGCAAGTCCAGCCGCCCAACCACCCCACACGCTGGGCCATCCACTCTGACGTGCTCCCACACCCGCCCCCATCCATTCCTTCACGAGCCGAGCCTAGGACCCGCTCGGCTCGTGAACCGGCATCAGATCTGCTGGGTCCAGGAGTAGAAGAACAGCAGCCCACCGATCGACAGCAAGATAGTTGCCGGAAGCACCCACCACCCGACCTTCGATCCGTACAGCCGCCGGATCTCCGCCGCGTGCAGCAGCGCCGACCCCCGCAGTACGAACGGAATCAACACGACGACCGGCACCGCGATCGCCGCGTGAACCGCCCAGGCTCCGGTCTTGGTCGGCCCGCCCCAGGTCCCCGGCCCGAACGGCCCGTCCTCCACGAATCCGTAGAACGGCCCGCGAACGATCGACAACACGAACAACATCAGCAGGAACAAGCTCAGGCACCCGAACACCACACTCAGCAACCCGTGCCCGAAGGAGTTGACCGCCCCCGGCCGCCGCAGACGCACCAGCTCGCCCGACCCCAGATACCGAGCCATCCGCCGCCACCACCCCTGCACCGAATCCACCCGCCCCACAACCGCCAGCGCCATCACCACCACCCCAACCCCCACCAACGCCACCCCATACCCCACCCCCCGAACCAACCCCCCACCCACCGACCGCCGCACACCCCCGCCGCCCGCCACACCAGCATCCCCAGCCGGACGGACCGGGTTCCCCGCCACACCAGCATCCCTAGCCGGACGGACCGGGTTCCCCGCCGCACCAGCATCCCTAGCCGGACGGACCGGGTTCCCCGCCGCACCGAGGTTCAGGGCCGCACTCGCATCCCCTCCCGCGCCCGGGTTCCCACCCACACCCGGGTTCCCCGCCGCACTTGGGTTCGCGGTCGGGCGGATCGGCGTTCCGGAGGGTGGACCGGCGGGGTGTGGGTGACCGGATTGCGGTTCATCGGCGGGGTTGGAGTGCGACTGCATGGTGTCCGTCATGGCTAGCTCCTCGGTCTCATTAACTGAGATAGAGCCTAGAGATGAGCGTCCTTCCAGACGTCCAGCCACAGAGCCAATTCCGACCCCCTACCCGGGTACGGGGCGTGACTGTGATCCAGCTCACAGTGACCACGGTCTGTGTCCCAGCGTTACACGGTCAGTGCCGGTAGGTGTCAGCGGCTATGCCGCGCCGGTAGGTGTCAGCGGCGGTGCCGCGCCCGACAGGGAGGTTCGGACAGATGCGCATCAAGAACCTGGTGGTATCCGCCACGCTACTCCCGGTGCTGCTGTTCGCGGGTTGCGGCAACAACGAGTCGTCCGATCTCGCCGCTCAATCCCCCGGTGCACAGAAGGCGGCCAAGCACGGCCTGACCGACGCGGCCGCCGAGGGTTCGGCGCAGGTGGAGGGCTCGCCTGGTTCGGACGACCCGGTCGTCAACGCGTACTACAGCTACCGCGTCGCCCTCGACGTGATGATGCGGAGCGGCGGCAAGTCCACCAAGCAGCTGATCCCGGTGATGACGAACGACCTCTATCGCTCGATCAGCCAGCAAGCGAAGTACTACCGCTCCAAGCGTCTCCACAACACCGGCCTCACGACGGTCGTCTGGGCCAAGCGAACCCTGCTCGCCGACGGCGTCATAGTCCGCGCCTGCTACGACACAAAAAAGGCCACCACCGTCGATGCGAAGGGCAGGAGCGCCTTGCCCCCGAAGACCCCAACCCGCTGGCTAGACGAAATGCGCGTCGAACAGGTCCAAGGTCGCTGGGTAGTAGACGGCGGCCGCACCACCCCCGTGAAGTGCTGACCCCACTCCCCCGCCCAGCGCTCGACGACATCCGTGTCGACCACGAGGCTCAGACCACAGCATCCTGACCCACCCCCGGCAACGGCCCCCGAACGACTCCGATCCGCCGCCCACTCCCGGGCACACCTCGCGGCACGGAGCCAACTCGCAGCGCGGAGAGCACCCCCCTCGCTCTCCGCGCTGTCTGTTTCCCACCACGCCCTCAGGACCAGGCGGCCGGAGCGACCGTTGCTCGGCCTTTCGGTTGCGCGAGTTGGATCGGTTAGGGGTGGCGGCTTTCGATGTGGATGAGGGCTTCTACGGCAGCGTGGAGTTCCCCGTCGTGGTGGGGACCGGACCAGACGATCACCCGCGCCTTGTCGCCGAGCTTGGCAGCGACAAGTTCACGCGCCGGGGTGGGATCGCCTTGGTTGAGCAGTACGACGAGTCGCCGGCCGTCGCGCTGGAGGCGATCGAGCAACGGCGGCAACGTGGATCCGTGGAACAACCCGGGATCGCTCTTGACCTTCGTCTCGATCATCACGCCGCGCCCGCGAACCACCAGCAGGAAGTCCGCCCGGTCCCGGGTGAACTCGCGATCGTGATAGACCCGCGCCTTCGGCCACAACCGCTGCAACGCGAGATCGACCTCCGCGTCGTACCGCGCGGACAGCCGGCTCACCCGAGAACTCGTACCGCAAGGACGAAGCTCCTCAGGCGCCCGTCGTCCTCGACGCCGCCGGCCCAGCAAGGGCAGGAACCAGCGGCGGAACCTGGTGTCGATCATCGGCGGACCCCCTGGCCCTAGTCCGGCACTCACCGCAAGTGTCGCAGCGCCCCAGGTGACGAACCAGACCAGAACCACCCCCACCCCCGATCGTGATCCCATTGCGACGAACCCCCAACAAAACCCACTTCCGCGACCTGGGAACAACTACCTCCCAGATGCCAGCGAATTCAGCCGGGCGACCTGGTCGGTACCGGGGCCGGCGGCTTGGCCAGGCCGGACTCGCCGGGCTCTTCGAGGATCTCGCCGAGTCGGTGACGTGGCGCAACGGCTCGCTGTTCATCAAGCACCGCCGGTTCGGGGGCGTCCGGAACCTCGCCGGAGAAGGGCTGCTGATGACCCCGTCCGCCTTCGTCTGGCCGACCGTGTCTCGAGTACGATCCCTCCCTGGCAGCCAACTCTCACCTACCGGCGCGCGGTATCGCGACCTTGTGGGATGACAGTTCGAGTCCGGCTCCGGCAGGCGTCGCCGGCGTACTCGGTCGATCGCGCGCGGAGTTGCTGACCCAGCTCGACGGACCGAGGTCGACCACTGAGCGGGCCGGCCGGACAGGTTTGACGCCCGGCGGTGTTTCACAACACCTGAGCGCCCTCCGCGCCGACGGCCTGGTGACTGCGCATCGAGCCGGTCGTGCGGTCCTCTACGCACGGACCTCGGTGGCCGAGGCACTCCTGGAGGCCGCGAAGTTCAGCTGAACCTGCGGAGGCCGCGTTCCACCGAGGGCTGGGAGGGGTGGGTTGTTGCTGGGGGCAAGGGGTTATTGGGTTGCGGGTTGGCGGCTCCGGCGGTTGGGTAGTGGGGTTGACCGATGGAGGGAACGGCTGTGGAACCGGTGAGTGCGGCGGAGATTCGTGGCGGGTTCGTCAATTCGACGAAGAGTCTGGTGAAGGCGATGACGCTGCCGCGTGACTTCGACGAGTTGCCGTGGGAGTCGCTGGACTACCTCGGCTGGCGTGACCCCAAGGCGCCCGCGCGCGCCTACCTCGTCGTACCGCGGGATGGTGGTGTGACTGCCATCGCTCTCGGTACTGCGGCAACCGGAAAGCCCCGGCGCGGTACCGGGCTGTGCGACCTCTGCCACACCGCGCACCAGGTCACCGACGTCGCGTTGTTCGCGGCACGGCGAGCCGGGTCGGCCGGGCGTGCGGGAAACACCGTCGGCACCTACATCTGCGCGGACCTCGCCTGCTCGCTGTACGTCCGCGGCCTGCGCGACCCCGAAGTACCGCAGGGCGAGACCGTCGCCGCCGATGTCCGGGTCGATCGGTTAGGTCAGAGACTCGACAGTTTCGTCGGTCGGGTCCTCGCATAACGCCTTCCGATGGATACGCTTGGCGCAGGGTCTGGGGCAAGCCGCCGAACCGGGAGTGAGAACGCGATGACGGAGTTCAGAATCACGCACGAGATCCACGAGGTCCATCCGGACATTCGCGAGAAGCTGACCGCCACGACGATCGAGGCGATCAACGAGTCCAGCTCCCGCTCGGCCGAGGACGCGGCGCTGGTTCTGCGCAACAAGCTCGGCGAGATCGGCGTCCACATGAGTGACGCGGCCTGCCTCGCCGCGGTCGAGCGGATCCGGTCCGGCAAGTCGCTGCGGTTCGAGATCGAGCGCCGCGACAGCGACAGCGACAGCGACACCGAGGACTGAGACGCCCTCGTACTTCGTCGGCGTCGACCTCGCCCGGGGACAGCGAGGCGTCACCGGTCTGGCGGTGATCGACGACAGCGGCGGACTGCGTGACGTCGCGACCCTGCAGTCGGACGAGGAGATCCTCGCCTGGTTGTCGCCGTGGGTCACCGGACCCTGCCTGGTCGCCTTCGACGCGCCGCTGATCGTGGTGAACCCGTCAGGCAAACGCTTGTGCGAAAGGCTGATCGGTCAGTACTTCGGCCGGTACGGCGCCCACTGCCATTCGGCGAACACCGCCAACCCCAGCTTCACCGACGGATCGCGCGCGCTGCGGATCGCCGAGCTTCTCGGGCTCGACACCGACCCGACCCGCACCTCCGTACGACGGGCCGCCGAGGTCTACCCGCATCCCGCACTCGTCGCCCTGTTCGACCTGCCGCGAATCCTTCAGTACAAGGCGAAACCCGGCCGCGACTTCAACCACCTCCACGGCGAGATGCTCCGCTTGGTCGGATACCTAGAATCCCTTGCCGACGCTTCCCCACCACTCCACCTCAACACCACTCCGAAGTGGCAAACAATCCGGAAGAACCTCGACGCGGCCACCCGCAAGGCCGACCTCAAACGCCTCGAAGACGCCATCGACGGAGTCGTCTGCGCCTACATCGCCTGGTACGCCACCACCCACCCAACCCGAACGCGCACCTTCGGCAACCTCACCACCGGCACGATCCTCACCCCCGTCACCCCGCCCATTGCAACCCGGTACGACGCGGCACTCGCCGGCTCCTGATCGTCCACTACGACGTAGCGCCGGTGTAGCGTCGCATTCCCAGTTGCCACACAAGCGTCGTTCCCGCCGTGAATCCGACGGCCAGGACAACTGCCATCAGCATGGTGCCGAGGTCGGGTCCATAGATGAGTGTCTGCGCCGGCCAGGTGGTGATCGCGGCGACCGGGAACGCGAAGGTGAGTAGTTGCCGGAGCCAGCGGCCATAGATGTCGATCGGGTAGCGCCCGAATTCCCAGGCGGCTCCGTGCAGCACCCCGAGGTTGAGCCGCGGTGCCCAGAAGGCCAGCGATGCGAGCGCTACCGAGGTAGCCCATCCGATCAGCAGCCCGAGCAGGGTGAGGAATGACCAGCCGGCCAGTGCGACCGGCGAAGGGACAATGGCCAGCTCACGGAGTCCCAGAATGATCACGACGGCACCGAGGACGCCTTGCACAAGGGCGACGGGTGCGTGCCGGGTGCTGGTTGCGAGCAGGAGGCTGTTGGCCGGCTGGAGCAAGTAAACGTCGAGCCGGCCATCTCTGATCTGGTCCGAGAAGTCGGCGAGACCGGGATCGAGGAGTGTCGCCCGGAGGCCGGTGATGAGCGAGTAGGTGCCGATCAGGACGAGCATCTGTCCTGCGGACCAGCCCGCGAGCAGCCCGGTCTGGCTGAACACGATGCCGATGGTGCCGATCGAGGCGCCCAGTTGGACCAGGGCGAGCAGGACATCGAAGAACAGGTTGGTCCGGTAGGCCAGGGCACGCCGGAGCGCGAGGGAGAACGCCGTACCGAGCAGTCGAACGATTCTCATCAGGCCCCCACTGTGCTGTAGCGACGGATGCCCAGACGCCAGGCACCCACAGCGCAGCAGCCGAAAGCAGCGGTCCAGAACAGCGCGATCGAGTAACCGGTGGCAGCCTGGTCGACTGTCAGAGTGCTGGTCGCCAACTCGGCGGGGAGCCCGAGCATCGAGCGGAAGGGCAGCAGTTGGGCAACGGTCCGGAGCGGATCGGGCAGCAGCGCGTTGGGTGCCGCGGAGCCACCGAGCAAGAAGATCAAGACACCACCGAAGGCCACCACGCCGTGGACGCGCTCGGTCCAGAACGCCGCCATGGCCAGCGTCCACGTGAACAAGAACCGCAAGGCCGCTGCGAGGACTACGGCCGGCAATGCCGCCAGCAGTGCCAAGGGTGAGAAGCTCACGCCGACCGGCACTCCGACGAACGCCATCAGCGGTATCCCGAGCAGGACCATCCAGAGGCGAATGGCCAGGTTCTCCCCGAGCGGGCCGATGACCGTTGGCTGCGGCCGGAGCAGCGCGGCGGCCACGTCACCGCTGTAGATGGCCTGCGCGAACGTGTGGTTCTCGAAGGACGCCGTCATCAGCCCCACAGAGATCACGGCGAGGTAGTAGCTGCCCACCTGAGGCCCTGCCCCGGGCACGCGCAGCCAGACGAGAAGCCCCAGGAGTGGAGCCACCGACTGTCCGACGATCAAAGTGACCAGGAACCACCAGGCACCGGACCAGCCGATGACCTGCCGCCAGATCTCGAGCCGCAGCAAGCGGAGGATCCGGCTCATGACGCGGCTGCTTCTATGCCTCGCAGGCCTTGATAGACCTGATCCATCACGTTCTCCAGCGACGGTTCCTCGACCGACAGATCGGCGATCGCGAAACGGGCCAGCAGCCGGGCCGTTGTGGCCGGCACGTCGTCCCGGTCCACCCGCAGCAACCACCGGTTCCCGTCGCGCTGCAAGATCTCGCCGTACGCCGACAGGTCCGGATCGTCATCGGTGACGTCCACCCGGATCAGCTTGGTCGGCGCGAAGGCGGAGCTGAGCTCGTCCCGGCCGCCGTCGAAGGCGATCGCCCCGTCGTCGATCAGGATCAACCGTGGACACAGCGATTCGACGTCGACCATCGAATGGCTGGTCAGCAACACCGTGGCCCCGGTCTGTGCGGAGTAGTCGGCGATGAACGTTCTGATCAGTCGCGCCGCCGACACATCCAGACCGATCGTGGGCTCGTCGAGGAACAACACCGTCGGGCGGTAGAGCAGCGCGAGAGCGAGACCGGCCCGCATCCGCTGGCCGAGGCTGAGCGCACGGAGTTGCCGCTGCAGGATGTCTTCGAGGTCGAGCAGTGCATTGAGCTCGGCCAGGTTCTGCCGGAACTGGGACTCCTCGATGTCGTAGAGGACCTGCTGATAGCGGAACGAGTCCAGCACGGTGAGTTCGGGCGCGTCCCCGATCGGCTGGCTTCCCCGGATCAGCGCGATCTTGCGCAGGTAGTGGTTGTGCCGTCGCCAGGGAACCTCGCCGAGGACCCGGACCTGACCACTGGTGGGGTGCAGAATCCCGGCCAGGATCTTCATCGTGGTCGTCTTGCCGGCGCCGTTGCGGCCGAGAAATCCGACGATCTGCCCGGGGGCGATCTCGAAGCTGAGGTCCTGGACGGCGTGGACGTCGCGGAAACGCCGGTGCAGCAGGGAGCGGGTGGCCGCGAGCAGGCCGGCATCGCGCACCGGCACGCGGTACGTCATCGACAGCTGGTCAACGGCAACGGCGGGAGCCGAATTCGACGGGATCACCATGGTTTAAAGTGTATCTTTTAAGTAACACTGAAGCCTTTTCTCCAAAATTGTGAGGATCCACGGTGGCCGATAGCGAAAACCCTCAAATGGCGCATCAACGGCGATCCGAGGAATCGTGCTGGCCAGAGAGGCCGGGATCTCGGTCCAGCAACTGCGTAACTACGAGCAGGCGGGACTGCTGCCGGCCGCCAGCCGCTCCGCGTCGGGTTATCGGGAGTTCGACGAGTACCACCGTCGCGCCCTGATCCCGGCCCGCGCCTTGGTTGGAGCGTACGGCTGGGACGACGCCGTGACGATCATGGCGGCCGTGCACCGCGGCGACCTGAAGACCGCGGTGGCCCGGATCGATCATGCACATGCTGAGCTCGACCGCGACCGCCAACGCATCCAGCAGGCGCTGCACGCCTTCGAGGTCGTCGTGACCCACCCACTCGACGCCGACCCCCGAATGGCAGCAGCCCTGGACCAGATGAATCGGCAGGGCGCCTCCTTGCGCGTCGGCCAACTCGCGGACCTGCTCGGCGTTCGCACCTCGGCATTGCGGTTCTGGGAAAGCGCCGGACTCATCCGGCCGGGCCGCGACCGGGCAACCGGCTACCGCGTCTATGACCGTGCAGCCGCTCGCGATGCGCATCTCGTCCGTCTTCTCCGCGAGGGCAATTTCCCGACCACGATCATCCGCGCCGCGCTGGCCGAGATGCACTCCTCGGCGGACGGTCGCCCCGAACGGGTCGGCGCCGAACTCAACCGGCGCGATCTCCAATTGCACGAACGCAGCCTGGCCCGGCTGCGCGCCGACGCCGTCCTCGTTGCCTATCTGGACTGGCGAGACGACTTACCGGGGTTGCGGGGTGAGATCGCCGGCCGTCAGGAGGGAGTGCAGGGTGAGGTTGGCGGCGGCTAGGGATTCGCGGCCGCCTTGCTCGCGGTCGATGACGCAGAGGGCTTCGCGGATATCGGCGCCCAGGGCACGGAGTTCCGTCGTGGAGAGGACGATCTGGCCGCCACTGGTGACGACGTCTTCGACGACCAGGACGCGGCGGCCCGTGATGTCGGCCCCTTCCGCCAGGCGGGCGGTGCCGTAGGCCTTGGCCTTCTTGCGGACGAAGGAACAAGGCAGTCCGGTGTGCCGGCTGAGCGCGGTCACGACCGGGATGCCGCCCATCTCGAGGCCCGCCAGGACCTCGATGTCCGCGGGCACCAGTGGCACCATCGCTTCGGCGATCGCGTCGAGCAGGACCGGATCGCCCTCGAACTGGTACTTGTCGAAGTACTCGTGAGTCGTCATCCCCGACCGGAGCACGAACTCCCCGGTCAGATGTGCCGTCCGGTAGATCCGTTCACCCAACTCCGCAAGGTCCACGCCCGGATCCTATCCAGTGCGCTGCGACTCCCGGAGATTGCGAAGGTCAGCTCGCTCGTTGCTCGTCGGGAGGTGCGGGCAGCAGGCGGCGGAAGTCTTCGACGGCGATGATCGGTACGCCGTACGCGCGGGCCGCTCGCGCTTTCACCGACAGGCTGTCCACGTCGGCCGCGACCACGAAATCGGTCTCTGGACGAACCGCTTCCTGCGGCACAAAGCCGGCTGCTACGGCCCGGTCCCACCAGGTCTCCCGCGGCTCGACCATGTCTCCCGTGAACACCAAGGTGCTGCCCGGTGGGAACCCACGTGCTCCTGGTCGCGCGGGCACCGAATACCTGCCCTGGCTGGCGGCGACCAAGGCGTCGTCCACATCGGACGCCCGATGCCCCAGCATCACCGCAACCTTGTCCAGGTCGCGGCGCTGCTCGGCGTCAACGCCGTCGTCCGCGGCCCACAACGCCGACGCCAGCGCGGCCACGTAGTACCCATGAAGCTCGTCGACCTGCGGCCGGGTGAGGCCGAGGTCGGTCGCGACGTGCACCAGCTGATCGGCGTCGGCCTGGGTGATCTCGCGATCGGCCAGGACCATGTCGAGCACCGCCAGGTACGAGTCGGCCTGCGGCGGTTCCGGCACCCGCGGCAACTGGTCGACCAGCCGGCTCATCCACCCATGCCGGCCGCCCGCGTGAACGGGTCGCACGGTTGGCGTGAACGGCGCTGAAGGAATTGTTGGCCAGGGCAACCTTCGCACCTCTTCATAAGCCCACTGCCACGGCGGCCGGCCCGGAAACGCCTGCAGATAGTGCTCGAACAACAGCGCTGTCGCCCGGGTGTCCGCCAGAGCCGAATGCCAGCCCTCCAAGGGAATCCCGGCGGCCGAACAGCATGCGCCGAGAGTCCGCTTGGCGCCCGGATGCAGATACCCCGCGAGAGCCATCGTGCACATCGCGCGCTCGGTGATCAGCGGCACGGCGTACCCGATCCGCGCGAACTCTGCGCGCAGGAACCCCAGGTCGAACTCGACGTTGTGCCCGACCACCATCCGCCCGGCCAGCAGCCCGGCCAGGTGCGCGGCGACCTCGGCGAAGTCGGGCGCCGCCAGCACGTCAGCGGTCAGAATTCCGTGAATATGTTGTGGACCGAGATCGCGTTGCGGATTCAGCAACGTCACCCACTCGTGCTCCAACCGGCCCTGAGCGTCCAGCAACACGACCGCGATCTCGATCACCCGATGCCGGTGTCCGGGCAGCAGGCCGGTGGTCTCGGTGTCGATGACGGCATACATCCCCAGCGCCTCCTCCAACGCGAGTCCAGTACGAGCGGAATCCCAACCCCGCAAGCCGATCCGGCCCCTCCGAATCCGACCTGTTCCCAGCCAATCACAGGCCACCGACAGTTTCGGATCGACAGCTTGGAAGGCCCCGGGCGTGGAAGTCAGACCGCCGGTACGTCGACCGCGATCTCCTCGCCCAGCTTCGCCCCGCCGATCAGGTCAAGATCGTCGCCACTCCAGAAGCGCCCCGGGTCGTACCAGTTCAGCCGCCGCCCACCCGCGAGCAGCCCCATCTCCTCGTACGTCATCGCGACCACTTCCGCGCAGTACGCCGTCTCCAGCTCCAGGTCGCGCTCGCCGCGCCGGAACTTCGGGATCCGCCCCCGCATCCAGCGCGACGCGAGCCGTGCGGTGGAGGGGAACGGCGTACCGTCCAGGCGCGCGACAGTACGCAGTACGGCGTCTTCCATCTCGCGGGTGATCGTGTGGTCGAGCTGCCGCAGCCAGGCGTGCTGCCCGTAGCGGTGGGACCAGGTGAGCACCGCGTCGCGCAGGTCGTGCAGCTGTACGCCGCGCTGGTGGTTGCCGGTCCAGATGTCCGGCAGGGAACGCCCGAGCTCCGCGTGCCACATCAGCGGCGGCATGTCCTCGAGCACGATCGCCATGCCGACGTGATTGACCGGGCTGTTGGTGGTCAGCTGGATCGCCCGGTCCGCCGCACTGTCACCGCGAAAAAGCCAAATGTCACCTGTTCGTGTCAGTTCCGTAGCGTCATCCAGTGAAATCCGCGTCTCCACGTCGCTAGGTTAGTGCTCATGAAGGCATGGAAGGTTGTAGGACTGGCGGGGATTGTCGGCGTCGCGGCAACCGGTGTGGTGATCGCGAGGGGCGAGCGCAAGCGTCGCGCCTACACCCCCGAGGAAGTCCGGGACCGTCTCAAGACCCGCGTCAAAGAAGCAGCAAGCGCCTGATCCGAGCCCGGCGCTCCGCAAAGAGCGCCGGAGATCAGCCCGTACTGCGACCAGCCGGCCGACCCCGTACTACGAGGTCGCCGGCCAGCCTGACGCTGCCAAGGTTGACCAGCGTCTCCGCGGCCCTTCGGGTTGATCTCAAAGGTTGTGGAGAGCAACATTCTCCAGCCGGCCCGAGGTGATCTCGGCCGTCTGATATGTGCAGAACGGCTGCCTGCGCCGATCCGTCGGCGACCCCGGGTTGAGCAATCGCAGCCCACCAGGCGTCGTCGTGTCCCACGGGATATGGCTGTGCCCGAAGACGAGCACGTCCACCCCTGGGTACGCGCGCTCACACCGTTCCTCGCGACCCTTGCTCGCACCCGTCTCGTGGACGACGGCGACCGAGAGCCCATCGAGCGACACCCGGGCGACCTCGGGCAGCCTGCTCCGCAGTACGGGGCCGTCGTTGTTGCCCCAGCAGCCGATCAGCTGCCGGGACCGCGACTCCAGCTCGTCCAGCAGTTCGACGCTCACCCAGTCGCCGGCATGGATCACCACGTCGGCCCGCTCGATCTCGTCCCACAGAACCGCAGGCAACCGCTTCGCCCGCACCGGCAGATGCGTGTCCGAGATCAGCACCAAACGCATCCCACTACTCTCCCACGGACCTGATCAACTCCCTCTCCCGCTCAGGGCTGAGCCCGGCCTTCCGCTCCCGCTCGAGCCCGAGTTCACGCTCCCAGGCCAGCGTGTCGCGCATGAACTCCGCACGCGGCCGATGCGTCAGCCCAGCCGCGACCGCCGCCTGGCCGCTCCGGTTCGACCAGCCTTCGTACCCCGGCTCGACCAGCCACATCGCGAGCGAGTCCGCCCCCATGTACTGCTCGACCTTCTGCGCCACCAACCACTCCCGCGACGCGAGCACCACCGGTCCGGTATGTCCCCCGACCGAGCGCGCCAGCTCGATCCACTCCCCGAACGGCACCACCGGCCCGACGGCGTCGAATGTCCCGGTCCGCCCGCTCTCCGCACAGTCCAGCAACCAGGACGCCAGATCCCGTACGTCGATCACCGAAGTCGCCAGATCGGGCGTGTCGGGCACCAGCAACGGCTCCTCCGTCGCCCGAGCGGCCCGCGCCACCCACGCACCGGCGCGATCGCTGGCATCCCCAGGCCCACCGATCAACCCGGCCCGCGCGATCACCAGCCGGTCCCCCACCGCCTCGGCCGAGGCCAGCTCACAGGCAACCTTCGCCTCGCCGTACTCCTCCCGCCCGGCGACGTCGCCCTCCAGCGCGGCTCGCACCGCCGCCGACTCGTCCGCGCCCGGCGTATCGAATTTCTCGTAAGCGTTCCCGGACGAGATATATGTCCAGTGTTTCGCCTTGTGTGCAAGGGCTTCCAGCGCACCCCTCACGAACCCTGGCTGCCACGACACCTCGAAAACGGCGTCCCACTCGCGATCCGGCAGCGCGTCGTACGCGTCGGGCCGGCTGCGATCGGTCGCGACCAGGGTCGCGCCGGGCGCTACCGCACCACTCTCGCCGCGCGCGACGCAGCTGACCGCATGCCCGCGAGCGAGTGCCTGGGCCGCGATCTCACGCCCCACAAAGGCTGTTCCACCGAGTATCAGAATCTCCACAAGGACAGCCAAGCAGGCGGCACGGACAAAACCCATCACCTCTGCGGACAGCAGAACCAGTGTCCTGAGCCTGAAGTTCGCGCATACCGCTCCGGCGAACTTCCGACTCAGGACACTAGCCACGCTTCGTGGCGTGCCGGCGGCGCGCGGTCAACCCCGGTCGCTACCCCTTGCGGCAGAGGCGTCGGCGGGAGCACTGTCGAAATGTCGTACGCGTCGAAGGACGTAGTACGGAACGCAGCAAGGGGGAGAAATGACTGGTTTCGTGCAGATCATCGAGTACCGGACCTCGAAACCTGACGAGGTCCGCGCGCTCAGCGAGGACTACCGCAAGGCGCGGGAGGCGCTCGGCGACGGCAGCGTCGGACCCGGCCGGGTGATGGCGTGCGCGGATCGCGACGATCCCGGGCGCTACCTGACGATCGTCGAGTTCGAATCGGCCGAGGCCGCGAAGGAGAACTCGGATCGGGCCGACACCGGCGAGTTCGCCGCGAAGATGATGGAGCTCTGCGACGGGCCGCCGACGTTCCGCAACCTCGATCTGATCGAGACGATGTAAAGGTTTCGAGCGGACCGCTACCGGAGGGAGGAGAAGGTAGCGGCCCGCTCGGTGTCGGACCGGATCCGCGGCGCCGGACCCGGTCGTGGTCTGTGCCTACGTCAACCCAGGCGTTTGCGTCGTGTGGAAAGCAGAGCTGTCCGTACTACGGCGCGCCCGGATGTCCGTACTGCGGGGCGCAAGGCCGCCGGTACTACGCGGCGCTCGCGACTCATGTTGTCCGAGGCCGTCGGGCCCATGGAGCGGATCTGGATCGTTCACCGGATCGGGCTTCGCCATCGGGGCCAGCTGATCCGGCTTCGGGCGTGCCTCCAGCCTCGGTTCGGCCTCGAGCTCCGGTTCGGGCGGTGGCTCCGGGGCCGGGTGGAGGTCAGGCCAGGGCCGTGGCGGGAGATCGGCGCGAGGTTTGAGTTCGAGGACCGGATCAGGGCCGGGATCGGGGTCGAGCCACTCGACCTCGGTGGCGCCGGCGTGACCATGGATGGCGATCACCGACTCGATGGCGTCCCAGACGGTCGTGGTCGGGTAGTCGCCGTACCAGCGGAGCGCGACGGCCCCGTCGGTGAACTGGACGCCCTCGGCGACCGGGCCGGTGCCACTGACACCGGAGACGTCGTGATGGCGGATCAGCCGGAAGCGACGGGAGCTCATTTCGGTGCGACCTCCCAGAGGCGCTCACCCGGCAGCTTGCGGCCCGGCAACGCTTCACTCGGCGGGATCGGCTCGCTCGTCACCCGCAGGCCGGCGAACCGGCGCGACATGGCGGCTGCATAGCGGTCGGCCAGGTCGGCCTCCGCCTGGTAGTCCGCGACGACGTGGTCTCCGAACCACACACGCACACGGCGTCGCTGCGTCCCCGAGTCCGGCTTGTTTAACGGAACGGGTTCGGTACTGGCATGGTCGCCGGACATCAGTGCACCCTGCGCCCGGTCGGCTTGATCGGCGTCTTGCGGCCGCCTGTCGGTGTTCCCATCAGCGGCATCGAGGACCAACAGCTCACTTCGATCACTTCCACTTCCCTGTGGGGATGGGTTCACTGGTAGTGACGAGTGCCGCGAGGGTCTATGACGTGGATTCCCAAAACTTTTCGAACCCGGCCGGAGCTGTAGTGGCCCACGCTGGGGAACCCCGCGCCGGTGGGCGTGGCTGGACGGATCGGGAACCGGTGGGCGGGGGTCAGGCAATGAGTGGTGTGAAGCTCTTCCGAGACCTGGCAGCGGTGCCCGACCTCCCCACCCAAGCCCTAACCGCGGCGCACCCAGCGACCCCAGGTGTCGACGTCTTCGGCGTCCGGGGTCAGCTTCGGTTCGAAGTACTCCGGCGGCTGGCCAGGCAGATATGCAGCAACCAGCCATTCAGCGTTATGAAGCAGCAAAGCCGGGACGTCGGGCAGCCCAGCCACAATCGTTTCGAACGCAAGTCGAGCCTCCTCCGCCTGGATCGGCTTGTGGGTGCGGAACTGGATGTCGACCATCACCGGATACGCATCCATCGCCTGCAAAACATCAGGCTCCGGGGCCAGTTCGTTCGGCCCGATGAAGATCCCCATCGGCGCGTCAACAGTTCGCGCCCGCCCCACGTAGCCCCGCTCGCCCGCCACCAAGTCGCCGCCCTGCAGATCCAGCACCTCCGCAATCTGCGCTGCAGCCGCGTCGAGCGGAACCTCGAACGCAAGAAAGATCTCGTCACTCGCCGCCATCAATGCTCCTTGAGTAGCTGATCAATCGTCCGTCTCCGAGGATCACCTGAATGAGCTTCGGCACGGTCGTCCCTGGCTGGCCACGGCAGCGACGATACGCACGGCCGGCGCCTTCCTCGGTCACCTTCGTCGGCCGGCCGTCGATAACCACCAGGTCCGCTTGTTTACCGGCCCGCGACATAGCGCTCTTGAGTGCGTTCGGCCCCGAGCTTGTCGGAGTCTTGAACTCCACGGCCTCCCCTTCATCAGCCCCGGACCAGCGGATTGTGGCGTCCGGATTCTTACGCCACGCTCCATGGTCGGCCGGTCGGGCATCCACCCGCCACCCTTCCTCCGACAGCCGATCGGCGATCGACCGTTCCTCGGGGCTGAACTCGTTGTGCGGGTCGTGGACACCCGGCGCGAAGTCGACTCCGAGGGGTCGGAGGTCGAATGCCGGGTCGAAGTCCGCTGCCCCGTCGAGGCCCACCTCGATCGCCTCGACAGCTATCGGCGATGGTTCCCGGGACTCCTCCGCAGGCGGATGATCCGGGAGTTCCACGTCGATGATGGGTGGGGGCTTCTGCTCCGGAAGGTCTTCGTAGGTGAAGGTTGCTGCTACGCGTTCGGGGGTGATGGTGATGGTGGCGGATTGCCAGGTGGTGGTGGGGGTGGCGGACATGGCTTGGAGGAGTTCTGTGGCGGCTTCGTTGATGTCGACCGCGATCTTGTAGTCGCGGTCCTCGGGCTGCTCCTGGTCCTCGACGACGACTGCTCGGCCGTCGGCGGTTACCTCGATCTCGAATTCGAAGGCGTCCTCGCGTTCCTTGTCGGCCTCTTCGCGGGCCTTCTCGTCCTTCTCCTGTTGTTTGCGGAGCTTCTCGAGGGCCTTGCGGGCGACCTTGATCAGCGGCGGTTCAGGTGCGTCCGACGTCGAGTCCGCAGGCTTGAAGGGAAAGGAGAGCCGCTTCGTGCGGCCGAAGAGGTCTCGTTCGGCGGCGTCGCCGGATCCGCCCGTGGTTCGGTTGCGGTCGGCTGAGAGAGCATCCGGGCGGGATGAGCCGCCACCAACCAACCGGGTCGCCCAGGCCTTCGCTTTGGGCGGTGCCATCGACAAGTAGTGCGCAGCCTCTTCGCAGGCGCGTGCGGCAGCATCCAGTTGCTGCGCAGCGACGGTCGCCCGCCCCTGCGAAGCAGCGACAGCCAGAGCAGCGTTCTCGCGGCAGCGTTCCGCAGTACGTTGCAGATGAATAACTACTGCGGGCACCTCATCGAGGCACTCGACCAGACCTTGCGCGACTCGCTGCAGGTCGGACGGCATCTCGACGACTAGATCTGGTCGGCGTAGCTCTTGCAGCCGGCCGAGGCGATCTCCAGTGCTTCGGCTGCCTGTTCCACGGCCTTGCCGGCGGCGTCGAGGATCTCCGCGATGTCGCGGTCCACTCCGGTCGCCGTACCGGCGATCAGACTCTCCACCTGGGCGCTGTGCTGGGTGAAGCGGAGTTTGAAACCGGCCAGGCCACCAGCTGCCTGCTTGGCCTCCATGGAGACCTGCTGCAGCTGTTCCTTGAGCCGCTGTACGTCGGACACTGACTGCCTCTTTCTAGGGATTGCGCTTTTTCGGCAACACGATGGCCGTGCCGGAGATGATCACCGGTACGGCGATAGCGATCCACCACGGCAACCCAGCTGCCATCAAAACCATGACGAGCACTGCGCCGCCCCAGCCCCACCAGCGTGCGCCGGGCAGCCGTGGCAGACCCAGTACGCGGGATGCGGCCAGCATGGTGACGGCCTCGATCACTGCGTCTTCCAGGGCGGCCAGGAAGGATCCGGAGATCACCCAGACCAGTACGAAGCCGACCACTACCAGTGCGGCGCTGATAGTACGGCGCTTGCGGCGCTCCTGCTCAGCCCGGGCCTTCGCACGCACCTCTTCAAGCTTGTCGACCGTGTCCGCTAGCTGCTTGGTGAGCTTGGCCGCGGCCGCCTCGATGTCAGTGAGTCCCCTGATCACCGGCATCGTCACCGTTGTCTTCTTGCCATCCGCCGGAAGCCCTGCTCGCTGCAACGAAGCAGCGGCCTTCTCAGCAAGCGCGTTGAGCCGCAGCTCCAGCTTGCGTCCCCGCTCGGCCATAGCGTCGGCTTCGGCCATCGCTGCGGCCTCTGCCTTCGACCTGTTGGCAGTCAGCCGGTCCTGCGCCTGCTGCGCATCAGCACGCGCTCCTGCAACCTGCCGCACAGCACGTGTGTACTCAGCCCATTCCTGCGCTTCAGTCTTCATCGGCGTACCAGCTCCACATACCGGTCGACCTCATCCACCCGCAACGGCGCGAACGGTACGACGACCTGTGCCTCCGGGTGCAGCCCGTCCCACAGCAGCCCGCGGTGCGGCTCCGACGCCCATCGCACCAACGGCCCGCACACAGCCCGTACGCCGTCCTGCGGGTGGCGCATGAACAAGTGAGTCGCGACGTTGGCCCGCCCGTAGCCAAGTTGCTCAGTGCAAACATGCAGCCGGTTCCACCACCCGAAGGTGATCAGCCCCTGCGTCGGCCCGTCGCGCACGATGTCCTGCAGAGCGTTCGCCGGACTCTCGAAGTACCCGTCGGCGTGCGTCTGCATCTTCGGCACACCATGGAACCCGAATCCCAGCAGGTAGGTCTCCCCACCCACCTGCCCGTTCCGCACGGCGTCGCGCAGCGAGAACAACCGCGGCGCGATGTCCTCGTGCTTGTCGACCGTCTCCACCTCCGACCCGAGCTGCCGCAACGCCTGGATCAACGCGCCCTTGCCCTCGGCAACCGCAGGCGACGAGTCCGTCCCGTCGACAAAGATGAACCGTGGCGGTACGACGGCAGCCGCAGCAGCCGACACCGCCAACCCGGAAAGCACACCGAGCGCATCCGCCGGACCATCACCGAGCACCAGTACGCCGGCGCCCGGTTCGGGCCGCACCTCGATCGACACAGGTGCCTCGGTCACCGCGATCGGCAACCCCATCCACGGCCGACCCAGCTCAGGCTTCACCGAAGCAGCCGTGTCGGCCAAATGCGCCGGCTCGGCGAGATGGAAGATCCGCGGCGGATGCGTAGTACCGGATCTCAACCACAACTCACGGCGCAGATCGTCCAAGACAGCCTTGTCGGCAAAGCTGACGAGTACATGCTGGTTGTCGTCCGGCGACCCGAAGTTCGCATTCAGCACTGCCTCACCACGGAACTGCAACTCGGCAGCAGCCGTGTTCCCGGTCCGCAGAATCGCCTGCGAATCAGCCGGAGTCGTCTTCAACGCGATCCGATACGGCACCTGCCCGAAGATGGAGTCGCGCCGCGTCGACAGCCGCTTGACCCCCTCGATCGTCTGGGTCGCAAGCACGACATGTACGCCGTACGCGCGGCCAAGTCGCACCAGTCGCTCCAGCAGCCGAGCAGCCTCGTCCGCAAGCTCGTCATCGTCCTCCAGCAGCACCTGGAACTCATCCAGTACTGCGAGGATGCGAGGCGGCCGCTCCGGTCCAGCAGGAAGCTCCGCGATATCCGCCACATTGCCATGCGACTTGAAGATCTCGCTGCGTCTCGCCAGCTCGTCGGACAAGTGCCGCAGTACAGCCAACCCAAATGCACGATCACTGTGCACTCCAAGCACCCGCACATGTGGCAGCCAATGCTCGCGATCTCCGGCCGGTCCAAGCGCGGAGAACTCGACACCATGCTTGAAGTCGAGCAGGTACATCTCCAGATCCACCGGGTCGTACCGCGCGGCCAGACCATGGATCAGCACGAGCAGCAGATTCGACTTGCCCTGTCCGACAGCTCCACCGACCAGGACATGCGGCAGCGCCGGGTTGCCGCTCCGCAACCGCACCAGCGCCGGCGTGCGATCGTCGTACCCGATGATTGTGCTGAGCTCGTCGCTGACGGGCTGCCACCAGGTCGAGCGATCCGGCAGTGTGCGGTTGAACTCGATCGTCGGCAGCACGGCGATCTCGGCGAGTTCTGCGACCACATCACAGATGCCTGCGGCAACGTTCGCGTCGAACGGCGGATCCAGCAAAGCAGGCACGTTCTGCAGCTGAGACACCTCTACCTTGCCGCCGGCGATCGCCACCGGGGTCAGCAGGTCGAGCAGCTGCCGCGGATCCACCTCGTGCTCACCGGCCGAGGATGGGTCGTGGTGGACCAGGAAGCAGATCCCCCGATCGCCACCGGTCGCCGCCAGCCGGACGAGATCGCGCTGCGCGAGGGAATCGATGCCGGAGGGGTAGTCGAAAAGGACGATCAACCTGTACGGGTCGGTGACCCGCCCGGTCTCACGGATCAGCTCCTCGAACTTCTTGTGCCCCAGTTGCGCCTGCCGGCTGGCCCGCAGAGACGACACGTCGACCAGCCCGGAGAGCACAGTGTGCAGCTGTTCCGCGGTATGCGTTGCCCGCGGCACCAATTGCGGGTACTTCGTGGTCAGGTGCCCGAGCAGCCCCATCATCCCGGTCAGCCGCGGATCGAACGCGTCGATGCGCAACCGGAACGGCTCAGCTGCCGCGATCAACCGCAGCGCCACACTCTGCAGCAGTTGCCGCGCACCCTCGTTGCGATCAGCGGTCACCCGCCAGCCGTTCGTGCGCAGCAGCGGCGCGACGACCGGCGTACCGCCTTCCAGCTGACCGATCCGCACGTACGACGGGGTGCCCGCGCCCACCAGCTGCCTCGACCGCCAGCGCGCGTCGTTCGGCGGGATCGAGGCGAGCCCCGGCGCCAGGCGATCCGCGAGCAGGCGTGCCGCGGGCTCGGCCGATGCCAGCGCCTCGGCGGTCGCGGCCTCTACCAGGCCACGCGATTCGCGCCGGGCGATGATCGTCTGCTCCTGCAGCTGCCGATGCAGCTTGACGGCGCGCTGGTGCTCGCCCTGGGTGAGCCGGCGCGCGTTCTCGAGGAGTTCCCCGAGCGCGAACTGCAGTCCCCGGACCCGTGCCTCCAGAACCTCCGGAGAAACCGGTCCGGGCATGCCTTCCCCGTCAGGCTTCTCCGTCACGAGCACCGTCCTTCCACCACTGCGACGCGACCTACCGATTGCCTTCGTAAACCATGTCACACCATCAGCCCCGTGTGTCACTCCAGCCATCAGAAGTCTCACCTGCCGACTAGTTGTTGGGCGCGACGATCTCTAGCTCATAGCCGTCGGTGTTATGCAGGAATGCGGCGTAATGCTGCGGCCCGCCGGCGTACGGATGGCGGTCGGCGAACATCAGCGTCCAGCCGTGCGCGGCCGCCTCGGCGACGATCGCGTCCAGCTCGGCCCGGCTCGCGGCATTGAGAGCCAGATGGTTCATCCCCGGCCGCAGCCGGTCGTGTTCGGCGGCGGACATCGCCGGGCTCTGCTCGGCGACCAGATAGCTGCCGTCGGGCGCGATCCAGGTGTACCCACCGGGCCAGCTGTCGCCGTCCTTCCAGCCCAGCCGGGTGAGCACCCAGCCCCAGCTCGTCAGCGCTCGGGGAAGGTCCGGGACCCAGATCTCGACGTGGTGCACAGCGGCGGCCATCGGAGCATTATCTGTGCTCGTCGAAACGGCTGGACACCGCCACCGCGGCCAGGCCGACAACCACCAGCCAGACCACCGCCGCGGCCAGCCACGGCCACCAGTCGGCACCCGCTGCGACCTGGGCGACGGCCTTGCCGAACAGGCCGCCCGCAGGGGCGAAGACCAGCACCACCAGAACGCGGGCGATCGAGGTCTCCTTGGTCATTTCTTCATTGTCCGAGCCCTCAGCCGCCACCGCAGCGACACTGGCGCGCCTCTCCGATCCGCTCCTGTGGAAGGGTCGCCGGTTTTTGTCCGACGGGTGGTCTAGTGTCCTGAGTCGGAGGGTCGTGCTTCAGCTCCGGTGGTCAGGTGCGTGCATCGCGGTGCTGGAGGAGCGTCCTCGATGCGGAGCATCGTGGATGCTCGTCCAGTGCCGCGAGGTGCGTGCCTGGGCGCCGGAGATGTGCACGAACCTCCGACTCAGGACACTGGCGTCTGGGGTGACTGGAAGGGGGCAACGTGAGCGCGACCCGGATCGAGACCACGGCGTACGGCGTGGCAGCGCTGGAGAAGCTGCGTGCCGTCGTGGCCGGCCTGAAGGCCGGCGATCCGATGAAACCCGTCACCTTGCTGCTGCCGAACAACCTGGCAGGCGTGGCCGCACGCCGTTTCCTGGCGCTGACCGGGATCGCCGGGATCTATCTCGCCACGCTGCCCCGATTGGCCGAACAGCTCGCCGCCGGCCTGCTCGCACCCCGCCGCCCGGCAACCCGTCCGATCGTCGCAGCGACCTGGCGTACTGCGCTGTCGAAGGCGCCCGGAGTCTTCGCGGAAGTGGCCGACCACCCCTCCACGATCCAAGCGCTTGCTGCAGCACATCGGGAGTTGCGCGATCTCAGCGAGCCGGCTCTCGACAGTGTCTCCTCGGCATCGGTTCTCGGGCCGGACCTGATCCGGCTGCATCGCCATGTCACCGGCGAACTGGCGCCCGATTGGTACGACGAGACCGATCTGCTGACGACTGCTGCCGCGCGCATCGTGGAGAGCCCTGAGATCGTCGGCGAGCTCGGTGCGCTGGTGCTTTATCTGCCACAGGAGTTGACCCAGGCCGAGGCCGGATTCGTCGAGGCTCTCGGGACGGCGTCCGCCGATCTGACGGTGATCGTCGGACTGACCGACGTGAAGCGGGCCGATCGCGCCGTACGGCGTTCGCTCGAGCGGATCGGGATCGACCTGCCGACGTCGATCTCCAAGAATTATCCGGTCGCGACCGAGGTGCTCAACGCCTCCGACGCCGACGACGAGGTGCGCTGCGTCGTGCGGGACGTTGTCGCTGCTCTGGCTAGGACGCCGGCGCACCGGATCGCCGTGCTCTACTCGGCAGCCACTCCTTATGCCCGGCTCCTACACGAGCATCTGGCCGCGGCCAAGATCGAGGTCAACGGTCCTGGGACTCGGCCGGTCCATGAGCGAGCGCTGGCACGGACTCTGCTGGAAGTGCTCGCCCTGGTCGATCACGATCTTCCGCGCGCCGACTTGTTCCGTGCCTTGGCGAACGCGCCGACGCGGGACTTCACCGGCGAACGCATCCCGGTGCCGCAGTGGGAGCGGCTGTCCCGGGCGGCCGGGGTGGTTCGTGGTGACGACTGGGACGTTCGGCTCGGGCGGTATGCGGAGTCGGAACGGCGCACGGCTGACCAGGAAGAGGCCGCAGAGGACGTCCGGCCGGCCGCAGTACGGCGTGCGCAGTACAACGCAGAGACCGCGGAACGGCTGCATGGGTTCGCATCGGAGCTGCGGCGGCGGTTGCTGGCGATTGCTTTGCTGGAGACCTGGGCGGAGCTGGCGGCTGCCGTGCTCAAGTTGTTCCAGGATCTGCTGGGCGACACCGATGCGCTGCCGGTCGAGGAGCAGTACGCGGCGATCGCGGTGGAGGGATCGCTGCGTGGCTTGTCGACCCTCGACGAGCTCGGTACGCCGGCCAGCCTGACCGTACTGCGGGACGTTCTCGACCTGGAGTTGCAGCAATCCCTGCCTCGGGTGGGCACCTTCGGCACCGGCGTACTGGTGGCGCCGTTGTCCACCAGCATCGGGCTGTCGGTGGATCTCGTGTATGTGGTCGGGTTGTCGGAAGACCTCTATCCGGGACGGGTGCACGAGGACGCGCTGCTCCCACATCGGGTCCGCGAGGCGGCCGCGCCGGAGCTGGCCTCGTTCCGCGATCGGCTGGACGAGAAGCAACGGCATTTGCTGGCGGCGTTCTCGGCCGGGTCGGAGCGGGTGGTCGCGTCGTTCCCGCGAGGCGATCTCCGCCGATCCAGCAGGCGACTGCCGACGCGGTGGCTGCTCGGGACGTTGCGTTCGCTGACCGGCGATCACGCTTTGGCCGCGACCGAGTGGGACAGGGCGGAGTACGGCGATCGGTTGCTCACCTCCGCGTCGTACGCCGGTTCGTTGACCACGGCAAGGATGGCGGCGACCGAGCAGGACTGGCGTGTGCGTGCTCTGTCGGCGGGGTTGGTGCTTCCTGATCAGGTGATCGAACGGGCTCGGGTGTTGCTGCGGGCCCGTACTTCGGACGAGTTCACGCGGTTCGACGGGAATTTGGCAGGGGTGCCCGGGCTGCCTGATTACGCGACGGAGGATCGGGTTGCCTCGCCGACGTCGCTGGAGTCTTATGCGACGTGTCCGCACGCGTACTTCGTCGAGCGGCTGCTGCAAGTCGAGCCGCTCGAAGCGCCTGAGGATCTGCTGGTGATTTCGCCGCTGCAGGTGGGAAATCTGATCCACAACAGTCTGGACGCGTTCGTGTCGCAGCTGGTCGGGTCGCTGCCTGGGTACGGCGAGCCCTGGTCGGCCGAGCAGCGGTCGTTGTTGCTGGCGATCGGTGCGGATCTTGCCGACCGGTTCGAGGCCGAAGGGCTGACCGGGCATCCACGCTTGTGGCAGCGGGAGCGGCTGCGGATCCTGGGTGACCTGCTGGTGCTGCTGGAGGATGACGATCGGTGGCGCGCTCTGGTCGACGCGTCGGTGGTTGCCAGCGAGCTGCGGTTCGGGTTCGACGGGGAGCCGCCGGTGGAGATCCCGATTCCGTCCGGGCGGGTGCTGTTGCGCGGATCGGCGGACAAGGTCGATCTCGGCCGGGACGGCACGATCTACGTGACCGATGTGAAGACGGGCGGCTTCTCGCGGTACGAGGCGATCGAGTCGGATCCGGTGGCGGCGGGGACGAAGTTGCAGCTGCCGGTCTATGCGTATGCGGCGCGGGCCCGGCTCGGTACGGCGTCGACGCCGGTGGAGGCGTCGTACTGGTTCGTTCGCAAGGGCGGGCGAAGGATTCCGGTGCCGTTGACGGACGAGGTCGAGGCTCGGTACGTCGACACGCTGGACGTGATCGTGTCGTCCATCGCGTCCGGGCAGTTCCCGGCGAAGGCTCCCGAAGTACCGGACTTCCTGTGGGTGCAGTGTCCGTACTGCAACCCGGACGGCATAGGGCACAGCGAGGTGCGGACCAGGTGGGAGCGGAAACGGCAGGATCCCGAGCTGGAGCGGCTGGTGCGGCTGATCGACCCGGGCGCGCTGCCGGCGTTCGAGGAGGTGGCCCTCGATGAGTGAGGAGCTGCTGGACGCGGAGGCGCGCGAGCAGATCCGGTCGGACACCGGCGAGACGCTGTTCGTCGAGGCCGGGGCCGGGTCGGGGAAGACGCATGCGCTGGTCGATCGGGTGACCACGCTGGTGCTGCGGGACGAGATTCCGCTGAGCACGATCGCGGCCGTGACGTTCACCGAGAAGGCGGGCGCGGAGCTACGCGATCGGTTGCGGGTGGAGTTCGAGAAGGCGCGGCGGGGGCCTGCGCGGCGGCTTGCCGACGCGGCGCTGGACGATCTGGATTCGGCGTCGATCGGGACGCTGCACTCGTTCGCTCAGCAGTTGCTGCTGGCGCATCCGATCGAGGCCGGGTTGCCGCCGCTGATCGACGTACTGGATGAGGTCGGGTCGTCGGTCGCGTTCGAGGAACGCTGGTCGGAGTTGCAGCAGCAGTTGCTGGACGACGACTCGATCGCGGAGCCGTTGCTGTTGGCGATGGCGGTCGGGGTCGAGCTGAAGCATCTGCGGTCGTTGGCGCGGCTGTTCGGCAACGACTGGGACCTGATCGGCGATCGGGTGCTGGTGGATCCGCCCGAGCTGGTGGCGATGCCGGAGCTCGACGGGTTGATCGCGGCGGCGGCGCAGATCGGTGCGGTCGCCGAGGACTGTCTGGTCGACGACGACCGGCTGCTGCCGAAGGTGCGTGAGATCCGCGACCTCGGGCTGATGCTCGACACCGCGACCGACCAGGAGACGCAGCTGGCGATCCTGCACAAGCTGCGCGGGCTCAAGGTGGGGCGGGTCGGGCGCAAGGAGAACTGGCCGGACGTGGGGAAGGTGCGCGCTGATTGCACCGAGGTGGTCGAGGTCGCCGGGTCGCTGGTGGAGCTGCTCCTCGATGCTTGCCTTCGGCATCTATCGCACTGGGTCGCGGTGCGGGTGCTGGAGTCGGCGGAGCTGCGGCGGGGCGAGGGTCGGCTGGAGTTCCACGACCTTCTGGTGCTGGCCCGGGATCTGCTGCGGCGCGAGGCATCCGTGCGGTCCGCCCTTCATGATCGCTACCAGCGGCTGCTCCTGGACGAGTTCCAGGACACGGACCCCATCCAGATCGAGCTCGCCGTACGGATCGCCGGTGGCGCCGCGGCCGACGCGGCGGACTGGCGCGACGTCGAGGTCCCACCCGGCCGGCTCTTCGTGGTCGGCGACCCCAAACAGTCGATCTACCGCTTCCGCCGCGCCAACATCGCGACGTACCTGACCGCCCAGAACCTGCTCGGTGAAACGGTCGAACTCACCACGAACTTCCGCACCGTCCCGCCAGTCCTCGACTGGGTCAACCATGTCTTCGGCACCCTTATCCAACCCCAGGAAAACGCCCAGCCCACCTACCAACCCCTCACCCCCCACCGCCCCGCCCTCCCCGCCACCCGCCACCTCACCTCAACCCCAGTGGCAGGAGGTGGGGGTTCAAGTCGCCCCTCTGACACACCAGCCGACGCGACCCCAGCCCCAGATGCTTTAGAGGCTCCGGCCGTAGACAACCTGCCGGCTGCAGTCAGCGGCGACCAACTGTCTCTTCTCGGCGACGACAACGCAGCTGAACCTGACCCGGAGCCCATCCCGGAACCTTCTCCTGAACCTTCGCCCGAAGAGCCCACCCTCGCCACCGTTATCCCGCTTCGGCGTGGGTTCGCCGTTTCTGTTCCGGCACTCGACGGCGACGACCTCGACTCACCCACGCTCGGCGAACCCTCCCCACCCGGCGGGCCAGCAGTGACGGTGCTGGGCGCCGAACCACACGACGACCTCCCCCGCGCCCAAGCAACAGCACTCCGCGAACGCGAAGCAGCCGACGTCGCCGCGGTGGTGGATCGCGCCCTGCGCGAAGGCTGGCAGGTCTACGACCACAAGACCGAGACCTGGCGACCAGCAGGCGCCGGCGACATCGCAGTACTGGTTCCAGCTCGTACTTCGCTGCCGTTCCTCGAAGACGCCCTCGACCGCGCCGACATCCCGTACCGCGCCGAAGCCAGCTCCCTCGTCTACCAAACCGCCGAGGTCCGCGACCTGCTCGCCTGCGCCCGCGCCCTCGGCGACCCGAGCGACCAACTCGCCCTCGTCACAGCTCTCCGATCCCCACTCTTCGGCTGCGGCGACGACGACCTCTTCACTTGGAAGCGATCCGGCGGCTCCTTCACGCTCACCGCGCCGGTCCCCGACTCGCTCCTGACCCACCCCGTCGGCGAAGCGATGGAGTGGCTTCGCCGCACGTACTACGCGGCGCGCTGGCTCACCCCCAGCGAGGTCCTCGCGAAGATCGTCGCCGATCGCCGCATGCTCGAAGTCGCCGCGACCGGTCCCCGAGCGCGCGACGCCTGGCGACGGGTCCGGTTCGTCGTCGATCAGGCCCGCGCCTGGTCCGAGGTCGAGCACGGCGGCCTCCGCTCATACCTCGCCTGGGCAGCTCACCAAGGCGAGGAAGCCTCGCGGGTGGCAGAAGCAGTGCTGCCCGAGACCGACGCGGACGCCGTACGAGTGATGACGATCCACGCCGCGAAGGGTCTGGAGTTCCCGATCGTGATCCTGTCCGGTATGACGGCGGCGCCGAACCGGCAACGCGGCGTACAGGTTCTCTGGCCGACCGGCGGCGGCTATGCGGTGAAGCTCAAGGCCTCCGTGCAGACTGAGGATTTCGACCTCGTTCAGCCTGTCGACGAGCAGATGGACGACTACGAGCGACGGCGGCTGCTGTACGTCGCAGCGACCCGTGCGCGCGATCACCTTGTCGTCTCGCTGCATCGTTCCGGAACGCGTCGGCACTCCAGCAACGCTGAGCTGCTCACGAGCGCCGGAGCCGCCGAAGCGCCACACACGACGTTCTTCGACGGGCCGCCGATCGAGGTTGGGTCGGACGACGCCCGTTCCTCGGCCGAGGTCGCGCCACCGATCAACCGGCAGGAGTGGGAAGCCAAGATCGCCGAAGCGCGCCAAGCGAGTCGTCGCCGATCCGCTCACAGCGCCTCCGGGCTGGAAGGCACCGGCCCGGACGTCGCACTCCACGGCGCCGATCCAGGCAGCGCCAAGGCCGCCCGCGACATCGAACTACCCCCGTGGTCGAAGGGCCGCTACGGCACCGCGATCGGCCGAGCGGTCCACGGCGTACTCCAAGTCGTCGACCTCGCCACCGGCGCCGGCCTCGACGCGGCAGTTGCCGGGCAGTGCCTCGCGGAAGGCGTCGTCGAGTACGCCGATGTGGTGACCGCGCTGGTCCGCTCGGCGCTCGGTTCAGACGTCGTACGACGGGCCGCCGCGCGCGAGCACTGGCGTGAGTCGTACATCGGCACCCTGCAACCCGACGGCACCGTGCTCGAAGGCTTCGTCGACCTGATCTACCGCGAGGACGACGGCACGCTGATCATCGTCGACTACAAAACCGACGCCGTCCCCGCCGCCGCACTGGACTCCCGCGTCGCCTACTACGCCCCCCAACTCCAGGCCTACACCGACATGCTGCCCAACAGCGGCCGCCCCGTCCTCCTCTTCCTCGCCCCCACCACCGCCATCTCCCACACCCTCTAACAGATGCCCTAGGCAACTACTGCCAGATAAATGGATTGCCGGTTGCGCAGGCGGCGGCGCAAGATCCAGCTATGACCTCGACCGAAGCCGTTCACCTGTTGACCTCCACCGTTCGTCCGGTGCGGGTCCAGCAGCTGACCGGCCGGATGCGGAGGCCGATCCAGCCGCGGTCGTGATCGCGGCCCTCGTCGCGGGGCTGCTCGCCGGCTATGGCATCGCCATGCCCGTCGGAGCCGTCGCGACCTACCTCGTTTCCCTCACCGCCCGAACCACTCTGAAGACCGGAGCGTACGCCGCCCTCGGCGTAGCAACCGCCGACGGCCTCTACGCCCTCATCGCCACCCTCGGCGGCTCAGCCATCGCCCCACTCATCGAGCCGATCACCACACCCCTTACATGGATCTCGGCGTCGGTACTCATCGCCCTGGCCATGCGCTCAGCACTCACCGCCATCCACCAACACCGCCGTCTACAAACAGCCAACCGGCCAACCGACACCCCACCCACACCACTCCGGGCCTACCTGACCCTCCTCGGCATGACCGCCCTCAACCCCACCACCGTCATCTACTTCAGCGCTCTAGTACTAGGCAGCCACCAAACCGGCACCCCGCTCAACCAATCCATCTTCGTCATCGCCGCCTTCACCGCCTCCACCACCTGGCAACTCCTCCTAGCCGCCGGCGGCGCCCTCCTAGGCCAAACCCTCACGAGCCCCCGCGGCCGCCTAACCACAGCCCTGACCTCATCCCTCCTAATCACCGCCCTAGCCCTCCACCTCCTAACTCACCCCTAACCCACCTCCGCCACAAACCAACCCACACCCACCCAGCAGTCGCCCTGGCACCGGCCCGAAGGCGCGCGCTACCGCCTCTGCGACCTGTGAACTCGGCCCCACACCCGATGTTTGTCGGGGCGGGAGACAGGTGCGTCCGCCAGGTTGTCACTCTCCGGTGGGTGGTTGACGAGTCAGGGAATGGGTGGATGGTTACAGGGTGTGGCAAGTGGGGATGTCACCCTGTGCTGGGGATCACTCAGCCGTCCCCTACGATGCACCGCATCCGGATGTAGTTCGGATTCGCGGAGCCGGATCGCCCAATCCGGCTGGCGGGTCTGCCACGAAGAGTGTGAGGGTGTGGCCATGATTATCGGCAGTAGGAAGATCGTCGTGGACGAGGCAATCGCTCAGCTGCGGCTGTACGCCGAGACGAACGGCGCGGTGCTCAAGTACTACGACGGTCTGCCCCACGTCTCGACCATCGGTACCGACCCCGACCGGATCACCCTGGAAGACCTGGCGCGGACGATGGTGATCGGCTCGGATCTGCGCGCGCTGGACATCCCGTGGCTGCTCGAGGTCGACGCCGAGAAGGAGTTCGCCGCGGTCCCGGTCGACGCGCGGCTCGAGGACGCCGCCCCCGGCAGCCCGCTGTTCGAGGCGGCGACGGCGCTCGACGAGAAGTTCTCCGGTCACCGCGGCTTCGGCCACGCGAAGAAGGCCAAGCTGCTTCACCTCAAGCGGCCCTATCTCTTCCCGGTCAGCGACAGCTTCATCCGGATGACCTACAGCGACGCCTCGGCCGGCCCTGACTTCCTGGCCGCCGTCCACCGCGACCTGGTCAACCCGGCGAACGTCCGCGACTTCAAGCTCCTCCAGGTCCGCCTCATCGCCGAACCCCAGACCTCCGCCGCCCGCCTCCTCGCCGAAGCCCCCACCCTCCGCCTCCTAGACATCCTCGCCTCCCTCCTCGGCGAAGCAAAGTAGTCCCCCGTACGACCCAGTCCCGCCCGTGCCGACCGACCACATACCGGCCCCTCGGACACCAACCCGGGCCCTCGGACAACAACCCGGGACCTCGCACAACAACCCGGGACCCCGCACAACAACCCGGGACCCCGCACAACAACCCGGAACCTCGGACACCAACCCGGGACCGTGAACACGCTATTTCGTGCCCCGAACCCCCGACACATTGTCCCGACCCCCGAGAACCTGTTCGAACCCCAGCGGCCTGTCCCAAACCACGAGACGCCACCCGGGCGCCCCCAGAGCAAACCTGATCCTGCCCCGTACTACGGGCCATCGGCCAAGCCGGATCCGCCACGTGCCGGGCCCTCGGACAACAACCCGGGACCGTGAACACGTTATTTCCCGTCCGAACCCCCCACACGTTGTCCCGGACCCCCGAGAACCTGCCCGGACTCCCGCCAGCATGTCCCGGCCCCCCGAGACCCCGCCCGGACTCGCGACTGCATGTCCGAAGGCACGGGAACCTGTCGCAGCCCCACCTTGTCGACGGCGTGTCAGGACCCCGCGCGCTGCTGCGAGCGCCGACGGTGGGGTGTAGACCGGCGATGGGGTGGGGACGGGGGATGGAGCCACGTGCCCGCAACCCCCGCGTTCGAGCCGATCTACATCACGCCGAGGCGGGCCAGCGGCTCTACCAGTTCGCGTTCCTCGTAGGAGAGGTGTGAGAGGAGGGTGTCGTCCAGGAGGTCTACGGCCGCGCGGAGACCCGCGATGTCGCCGGAGCCGTCGACCAGGGCGACTAGAGCTTTGTCTACTCCTTCTAGGACGTCGTGGATGATCAGGTGCTCTTCCTGCAGGCGGTCGACGACTGATGTGAGTGCCGGGTCGGCACGCCGGAGTCGCGGGAACAGAGAAGCGTCTTCGATCGAGTGGTGAGTCGTCACCAGCCGGCAGTACGTCTCGCAGTACACGCCTAGCGTCCAGTTGTTCTGCCGCATCGTCATCGTGTTGATGTGCGACCGCGCTGCACCAACACCCAGCGATCCGGCAGCCACCTGCTCCACCAGGTCCCGGATCTGCTCGAGCTCACCTCGCAAGTGGTCGTGCACGTCGATCAGATGCTGCCCCGACGCAAGCTGGTGAGGCGCGTAGGTCCTCGAAGGATCCAGCGCAGGTCCAGTCGGCCGCTCCGACTCATCCAGCACCTGCACAGCACTGCGCCGTACTGCGGGTGCCGGCGTCGGCACCACGCTGAAGCCCACCCGAGACCCAGACGCCGGAGCAGACGCCGCGGCGGCCGTCGCCACTTCAAGGCCAGCAACAGCGCGCGTGGCGGACGTAGTACCGGAGCGTTCTGCTGCGACAGCTTCCCGTACTCCGGCAGCAACGTCCGCGAAGCGCCGGATGTCGTCCGGATCGTCCGACGCCAAGATGTAAGTGCTAGTCCCCTCCGACATCGTCAACTCAGCCAGCTGCTCGATCCACGCCGCCTCCGGTCCCTGCAGGAATCCACCACCGTTCCCGAACCGCCCGGACACGTTGTACAGCCGCCGCACCTCAGCAGGCGACCGCCCAGCCTCCACTGCAGCCTCATCGATGATCTTGTTCATCCCCGCCAGCACTTCCGGCGGCGTGTACGCGCTGGACGGCAGCCACCCATCCGCAACCCGTCCCGTCACACCCAGCATCCGCGGCTTGTACGCCCCCAGCCAGATCTCCACGTCATGCGCAGGCGCCGGCCCACGCTTCGCCCCAGACACCTGATAGTGCCTGCCCACCAGGCGAATCCCGCCACCCTTAGGCGTCCACACCTCGCGAATGATCGCCAGCGCTTCCTCAAGCGCTTCGACACTCTCCCCCGCACTCCGCCGCGGTCCCCCGTTGGCCGCAACCGCCTCCAGGAACCCGCCTGCTCCCAGACCAAGCTCCACTCGCCCACCAGTGATCAGGTCGAGCGAGGCAACACTACGAGCGAGTACGACGGGTTGCCGGAGCGGCAGATTCGCCACGTTCGTCGCAACCTTGACGGACTGCGTGTGGGCCGCGATGACCGACAGCAGCGTCCAGGCGTCCATCAAGCGTGGCTGGTACGGATGATCCTGCACCGTGACCAGATCGAGCCCGACCTGTTCGGTCAGCTGCGCCAGCGCGATGACCCGCTCGGGGTTGTCCACCGCGGGTGTCAGGAACGTGCCGAAGACCAGCTCGTGCCCGTAGTCCGCCATTCGTTGCTCCAGTGTCTCGTCCGGGGTGTGGCTTGAGTGGATCATTCGTGCCACGTAATGTTGACCTGACGAACAAATTACTTCGTGCCACGAACAATCACAAGTGGAGCCCAGCGTGAAGGAGACTCTCGGCGCGGCGAGCGGCCTGGTCCGCCTGACGTTCCTGGTGCAGAACCTGTACGCCGAGATCGGCCGTGGCTGCGACCTCACCGTCGCACAGGCGCAGATGCTGTGCGCTCTCACCGAGGACTCCCTCGGCATGGCAGACCTCTCCGCGACCCTGGGCCTCGAGCGCTCCAGCCTCACCGGCCTGGTCGACCGCGCCGAGCACCGCGGCCTCGTCGTCCGGGAGGGGGATCCGAGTGATCGCCGGGTCGTCAAGGTGACTCTCACAGCCGCCGGTGCCGACGCGGTCCACAAGTTCCACGACCAGCTGACCGAGCGCCTCGAGAAGCTAGTTGCGGACCTCCCCGCCACCGAGCGGGAGCGTTTCACCCGCACACTGGGCCGCCTGGTCACCGGCGTACCAGCCGTCTTCGCCGACTAGCTGGACACTTCTGCGAACGCCTCTTCCAGGGACAACTTGCGACCACGCTCATAGGCAGCCTCGAAGCCGGCAATCCGAGCAGTAGCCCGCTCAATGTCCGCTGCTTCCGCAAAAGTCACCACATAGTTTTCAGCAGCTCGAGCGGCCGCAGCCGCTCCCAGCAAGCACGCAGCAAGCTCCGGCTCGTCCACCAACGCAGCGGCGAGCCCCTCGAGAGCCCAGCACATCCCACGCCCCGACTCGTAGTCCTGCGAGACCCGGAACGCCTCTGCATGCAACTCCCGCGCCTTCGCGTAGGACCCGCGCAGCTCATACGTGTACCCGAGCTCCTCCAACACGATCGACAAGTACAACACCGGCTGATCCTGTCGCCGTGCAGCATCCACCAGGCCCTGCAGACGGGTCTCTGCCTCGTCCAGCTCACCCGTACGCCGAGCAGCGAACCCCAGAACGATCTCCGCCAACGCCTGCGACGACAGATGCCCTTGCTCGGTCGCCAACCGCAGTCCCCGTACGCCGTACTCGCGTGCCGCCGCATAGTCGCCCTGCCGGATCGCAGTCCACCCGAGCCAGCCCAGCTCAGCCGCTACCTCCGGCCAAGCTTCCAGCTCCTCCGCCATCCGCAGACCCTCGGCATGGAGCCGTGCTGCCTCGTCGAAGTCGCCCACCAACTCCGCATGCGCACCCTGCCAACCAGTTGCCTGCAGCAATCCCCAGCGATCACCCAGCGACCTGAAGATGGCTGCACCCTCGTTGGCGTCACTCTCCAACGCCTGCAGATCAGCACGGACATGCGCATGCTTCGCACGAGCAACCAGTACCGCTGCGACTCCCCATTGATCCCCGTCAGCGATGAAGGACTTCAGCGCGTGCTCCAGCATCTCCAGACACGTCACCAGGTCACCCGAGTCGCTGCCGTTGAACGCCAACCACCACTCGGCCCGCGCGTCCACCTCTGGCAAGCAACGATCCCGTACTGCGGCCGCGCCGGCGTCGCCCTGCAGATACATGAACCCCGCCAACCACGCTGCCACCGCAGGAGTCTCAGGCAGCACCTCCAGCGAACGCCTGGCCTCAGCAAACCGTCCACGGAGGAACCAGTACCAACCAAGCGCAACAGCAAGCCGAGTAGCGAGCTCGAAGTCACCATCCCCCACTGCTCCGTCCAGAGCACTCCGCAGGTTCCCGGACTCTTCATCCAATCGCTGAAGCCACATCCGCTGCTCCGCGCCGTACAGGTGCGACTGGGCGAGCTCGGCCAACTCTACGTAGTACTGGCGATGTCTGAGTCGCACTTGCTCGAGCTCGCCGGCTTCGCGGAGCTTGTCGACGCAGTACGCAGCAACTGACTCCAGTAGTCGGTAGCGACCACCAGCTTGTACTACGAGGGATCGGTCGACGAGCCGGATGAGTACATCGAGGGAGCCCGAAGCCACCTGCTCAGCCGCGCCCGCAGTACAGCCGTCTACATGTACTGCGAGTCGCCGAAGCACCAGCTGCTCCTCAGGCGAAAGCAGGTCCCAGCTCCAGTCGATCATCGCCATCAACGTCTGCTGCCGAGGTGCAGCACCCCGATGACCAGTAGCAAGCAGCCGGAATCTGTCGTCGAGTCGTGCGACCAACCCGTCCACACCAAGCGCACGTACTCGAGTAGCGGCAAGCTCCAGCGCTAGCGGAATCCCATCAAGCCGACGGCAAAGCACCGAGACGCCAGAAGCCGACTCTGCATCCAGAACGAATCCTCTGTCGGCAGCAGCAGCCCGGGCGACGAACAACTGCACAGCACTTAGCTCTGCAAGGTCCTGCAGCTCACTGGCCGCACCCGGGACCTCCAGCGTCGGCACACTCCACACTGCTTCACCGGCGATACCCAGCGGCTCCCTGCTAGTAGCAAGCACCCGCAACCCAGGCGCAGCAGCCAACAGCCGGTCAATCAGTGCAGCAGCCTCATCAATCACATGCTCACAGTTGTCCACCACCAACAGCCGCTCCCCCAACACAGCCGCCAGCCGAGCCAGAGTGGACTCCCGCGAGCCACCCACATCCCGAAACTCCAGCGCAGCCTGTACTGCGTCAGTCAGCGACCCGGCAACATCCAGCGCATCCGGCGCGACGGCCGCCAGCTCGACCAGCACCACGCCGTCCGCAAATCTGTCGACCACCCCAGCCGCCGATGCAATCGCCAGCCGAGTCTTGCCCACTCCCCCAGGCCCGGTGAGCGTCAGCAGTCGATCGACGGCCAAGCGCGACCTAATCTCGTCAACTGCCTCTTCCCGCCCGATCAACTCGGTCACCTGCGCCGGCAGGTTGCTGGCCGGCGCTCCGGATCCCGGCCTCCCTTGGTGTCGACCCCTCGCTCCGTCCGAGCCCCGCGCTAGCTCTTGCGCGAGGATCGACCGCTGCAACTCGGCCAGCTCAGGACTCGGGTCCAGTCCCAGTTCGTCCGCTAGCAGCCGGCGTACCTGCTCGTAGCTCTCCAGCGCCTCACTTTGGCGACCCGCCCAGTACAGCGCCTTCATGTGCGAAGCCCGCAGTCGCTCCCGCAACGGGTGCTGCGCTACCAAGTCAGCCAGCTCCGACACCGGATAGTCGCCGGCCGCCAACCGCTCCTCGAAGTGCTGCTCGAACGCAGTCAGCCGCTGCTCGTTCAACCGAGCAACGGTCGCCTCCACGAAGGCCTCGTCGGCGAAGTCGGCGTACGCAGGTCCACGCCAAAGCTGGAGTGCCTTCGCCAGCTTTCCCTCCTCCAGGCACGCGGCGAACCGCAGTACGTCGCAGGTGGCGCTTTCGACCTTCAGGGAATAACCAGCAGGGCCTGACACCACCAGAGCGCGACTACCTGGCTCAGCGTCTTCAAAGGCGCGGCGCAGCTGAGACACCTTCGCAGAGAGCGTCCCGGCTGGATTGCCAGGGAGGTCGTCGCCCCAGAGGTCGTCGATCAGCCGGTCAGCAGGGACCGGACGCCCCTCGTGCACCAAGAGGTCGGCCAGCAGGGCGCGGACCTTCAACCCTGGCACCGTGACGGCCACACCGTCGTCGGTCCAGGCGGTGACCGGCCCCAGCACCCCGAAACGCATGGCCGCACCCTATCTTTCCGCGGTCTTACGCCGGACCGGAAAGAAACCGTAAAGCCATTCAGAGACAGTCAGGTCCAACAGGCAGCGCAAGGAGGTGAACAAGGTGAAGCTACGACTCGCAGTGATCATCGGGAGTACCCGGAGTGGACGGTTCGGTCCGACAGTAGCCAACTGGTTTGCACAGCAGGCAGCCAAGCGAGCGGACCTCGACGTAGACGTGGTCGACCTCGCGACAACCGACCTGCCCCCCACACTGACCGACACTGACGAGCCGGCGCCCGCCGCGGTCTCAATACTCGCTCCACGTCTTGCTGCTGCGGATGCGTTCGCAGTGGTGACGCCGGAGTACAACTGCAGCTTCCCGGCGCCACTGAAGACCGCACTGGACTGGTACTACGAGGAGTGGCATGCCAAGCCGGTAGCGATCGTTGCCTACGGCAGGGAGAACGGCGGCCTGTACGCCGTAGCTCAGCTGCGGCAGGTGTTCACCGAACTGCATGCCGTCACCATTCGCAACACCGTCACTATGCCTTGCTACTGGGAACAGTTCGCCGCAGACGGCAGCTGGCCCCGCCCTGGTTCCGGCTACGACGCCGCTGCCAAGCTCGTGCTCGACCAGCTCGTCTGGTGGGCTCACGCGCTCAGAGACGCACGCAAGAAGTATCCCTACCAACCCTAGAAAGGCCAGCACCATGAGGAAGATTCTCGAGTCCACCTTCGTCAGCCTGGACGGCGTCATCTCCAACCCACAGGACTACAGCCCGACGTACTGGGACGACGAGCACTTCGGGTACTCCGCGTCGCTGATGGAAGGCGCCGACGCACAACTACTGGGCCGGGTCACCTACGAAGGCTTCGCCGATGCCTGGTCACAGCGCACCGGTGAGATGGCGGACCACTTCAACAACATGAAGAAGTACGTGGCCTCCCGGACGCTGACAGAAACCACCTGGAACGCCGAGCTTCTCCAGGGCGATGCTGTCGAGGCAGTGCGCCGACTCAAGGAGAGTGAGGGCGGCAACCTGATCAAGTTCGGCACTGGCGAGTTCTCCAAGGCGCTACTCGACGCCAAGCTGGTCGACGAGTACCACTTCTGGATCTTCCCGGTGATCGCCGGCAGTGGCGACCGTCTGTTCGACGGACTACCCATGACGCACCTGGATCTGTTGGGCACTACCACCTTCAAGTCCGGCATTGTCGTCCACAAGCTGGCACCGAAGGCCTGAACTGTCGTGAACGTCCGGGGAGCTTCCCCGGACGTTTCGCATTCCGTACGGCGACCGGTTGCGGCGGTTCTGGCCTGGGTACCAGGCAGACCTACGGGGCCCAGCCAAAGAAAGTCGCACGGGAGGTCCGATGGGAACCGTCATCACCATCATCGTCATCGTCTTGGTCGTGATCGCTGCAGGTGCAGCGTTCTACGCGTACCAGCGAAGAAGGTCCGGCCAGCTGCAGCAGCGGTTCGGACCGGAGTACGAGCGAACGCTGGAACAGTCCGGTGATCGCCGCGCCGCAGAGCGTGACCTGCGGGAACGTGAGCACCGGCACTCCAAGCTCGATCTGCGGCCGCTCAGTGCTGAGTCCACCGCGCAGTACCGGGCGGAGTGGGACAACTTGCAGGGCAGTTTCGTGGACGCACCTGCGGACGCTGTAGCACAAGCGGATCGCCTTGTACTGCGCATGATGCGCGAGGCCGGCTACCCGGTCGACGACTTCGAGCAGCGCGCCGCTGACATCTCCGTGGATCACCCGGAGGTCGCGGAGAACTACCGCGAAGCGCACCGCGTCGCAGTAGCCCAGACGCGCGGCGAGGCCGACACCGAAGACCTACGCCAGGCAGTCACCGCCTACCGCCGTCTAGTCGACACCCTGCTCAACACGAACACCAGGGAGCAAGCATGACCACCCCGTACAACGACGACTCCCGTATTGCGGACACTGACGACACAGCCCGTACTACGGACGCCGCCGCCGACCGTGACTACGCAGACGACCGTACTGCGGGTCTAGACGCGGACCGTGCCTACACAGACGACCGCACTGCGGATGCAACCGCCGACCGTGACTACGCAGACAACCGCAGTACGGATGTCACCGGGGACCGTGACTCCGCAGACAACCGCAGTACGGATGTCACCGGGGACCGTGACTCCGCAGACAACCGCAGTACGGATGTCACCGGGGACCGTGACTCCGCAGACGACGACGCTGTGCGTACGACGGATCGCGGAGAGGTCGACCCGACGTCGACCGACGAGACCGACCGCTCGGCGTACGCGGACTCCGATCGGCTCGACGACAGCGGTGACGCGCTCGGCCGTCCGACCGCGGATCCGGTCGGCGAGCAACGCAGTACGGACAATGCTCCTGAGGTCAGCCCGGACGACCCACTCGTCCCCGACGACATGGTCGTCGACTTCAAAGCACGCTGGGACGTCATCCAGCAAGGTTTCGTCGACGATCCGCGCAACGCGGTGACCGACGCCGACAAGCTCGTCGGCGACGTACTCGAGCGCCTGTCCAGCACCTTCGCCCAGCAGCACCAGAGCCTCGAAGGCCAATGGTCCGACGGCGAGCCCTCCACAGAAGACCTCCGCGGCGCCCTCCAGCGCTACCGAGCCTTCTTCGACCGCCTCCTCACCCTCTGACCCAAAATCGGAGGCCGCCGACATCGGCGGCCTCCGAGAGCGTCAATTAGGGCGCAATGTTCTGATTGAGATGGAACAGGTTGCCCGGGTCGTACTTCCGTTTCACGTCGACCAACCGCTCGTAATTCCCCTTGTAGTTGTCAGCCACGCGCCCCTGATCGTCACCGGCCATGAAGTTGACGTACCCGCCGGACTCCGAGTGCGGCGCGACGGCGTCGTAGTAATTCCGGACCCACTCCGTATTCGCCTCGTTCTCCGCCGGATCAGGCCACATTCCCGCGATCACTGTCGCGAAGTTGGCATCGCGATAGGCGAAGGCCGTCGCATCAGCCGCCACCCGATGGCAGGCGCCATTGATGGGGTAGATGTGCACGGTCGAGTTCACCGACGGCAGCTTCGGCGCGTGCTCCAGGTGCGCCTGGATCGCGTCATCGGTCAGCTCAGTAACGAAATTCGCCTTCCAGTAATGCTGCAGCCCGGCCGGCACCAACCCGTCGAACGCCGCATTCAACGCCGGGTAAGGCATCGGCCCAACATGCTCAGCCACGACCGGCGCGAACTCGCGGAATTGCGCGATCTGCTGCTCGCCCTTCTCCGGACTACCGGCCCAGCACCCGACGATCAGCATGAACGCGTCACCATGCCGATCCTCTGGAATGAACGGCAGCGGCGGCGCGAGCTGGAACGCCGGGAAGCCTCCGAGCTGCTCCGGCGCATCCTTGATCAGCTCGCGGAACCCACGCAGTACGGCAGGCGCGTCTGACATCTCGAACAACATCGGTCCGCCGAAAATGGTGTCGACAGGCTCCAGCCGGAATTCCAGCGCCGTCACCACCCCGAAGTTGCCGCCTCCGCCGCGGAGCGCCCAGAACAGGTCGTCGTTCTCCTTCTCGCTCGCGATCAGGAACGTCCCATCGGCCGTCACCACATCCGCCGAGATCAGGTTGTCGCAGGACAACCCGAGCCCGCGCGCGAGGTACCCGATCCCGCCGCCGAGCGTCAGCCCGCCGACCCCGGTCGTCGAGATGATCCCGCCCGTTGTCGCCAACCCGAACGCATGCGTCGCCGCGTTGAAATCACCCCAGGTCGCTCCACCGCCGGCGCGGGCCGTTCTCGTGTACGGATCGACCCGTACATTGCGCATCCGGCCGAGATCGATCACCACCCCGTCGTCGACCGTGCCGAAGCCCGGCACACTGTGTGAACCACCCCGCACCGCCAGCTCCAGCCCGTTCGTCGCCGCGAACTTCACGCCTGCGATCACGTCGCCGGTGTTCTCGCAGCTGATCACTACCCGCGGATGCTTGTCGTGCATCGCGTTGTACACCCTGCGCGCCTCGTCGTACCCATCGTCGCCGATGGCAACGACCGGTCCCCTGGTGCGCTCCCTCAAGTCCTCGATCGTGAACTCGCCCATGACTCCTCCAAAGCCGAGCGGGCCTTCCACGTTGTCGACCGGCACGCGTCGCAGCCATGCCGACCAGACCGGCAAGCCACCGTCGAACGCGGCGCGAATTCCACCCCAGAGAGCACCCGTCCCCCGACGGCCGCCAGACCTCCCCCTGGCAAACCTCGTCCCCCCGACACTCCTCCTGGCGCGCCCGCGAGTCAATCCCTGCCTTGACCCGGGTCTGCACTATGGGGCTATGAAGCTGCCGTGGCTCGGATTCGTCGCGCTGGTCCTCTCCGCAGCGGTCGCCTGCTCCTCCACCACGGCCGCCGACCCGACACCGACCCCACCATCCGCCGCGACCCCCACAGCCGGTACGCCGACAGTTGGCCCGTCAGCCGGTACGCCGACCGTCGGCGACCCGACGTCCGCGACTCCCGTGGATCCCGTCTCGCTCCCGGCGCTGATGGCGAAGAAGTACGACGGACGCGATCTCCGCCTCGGCGAGGTGATCACCCGCACCGACGCCTACACCCGGTACTTCGTCACCTACGCCAGCGGCAAACTCAGAATCTCCGGCGTCCTCAACGTCCCGACCATTCCCGGCCGCCACCCCGCCCTGGTACTCAACCACGGCTACATCGACCCAGCCGTCTACACCAACGGCCAAGGGCTGATGCGCGAGCAGGACTACCTCGCCCGCCGAGGATACGTAGTACTGCACACCGATTATCGCAACCATGCGCAGTCGTCCAAGGATCCGCAGACCGAGGTCAACCTGCGGATCGGGTACACCGAGGACGTCATCAACGCGGTGCTCGCCCTGAAGGCCTCTCCGTACGCCGATCCGCAGCGCGTCGGTCTGCTCGGCCGATCGATGGGTGGCGGGGTCACGTACAACGTGCTCGTCGCGCAACCAGGTCTGGTCAAGGCGGCCGTGATCTATGCGGCGGTCAGTTCCGATGCCGTCGAGAACTTCAACCGCTGGACCCGCCCTGATGCCTCGATCGCCCCGGCGGTGATCCGCGCTCACGGTACGCCGGAGCAGAACCCGACCTTCTGGCGCAACCTCTCCGCGGTCACCTTCTTCAACCGCGTTACCGAGCCGCTATTGATCCACCAAGGCCTCGCGGACTCTACCTGCCCACCCGCCTGGGCCCAAGAAACCCTTACTGCGTTGAAGAAGGCAGGCAAACAAGCCACTCTCTATACCTACCCCGGCGAAGAACACGCCTTCGCCGCCGCCTGGCCAACCTCAATGGCCAGATCAGTCGCCTTCCTCAAACAACAAGGCGTCTAGCTCACCATGTCGCCGCGGCCGCGGCGATGGTCGCGCGGCGGCGAGGTAGATGCCGAGGTCAGGAGGCGGCGAGGTTGGCTGGTTGGTTGAAGAGTGGGCGGGTGTTGAGGTCCACCTCGCCGGGGCGGTTGCCGTAGGCAAGTAGTTCTCCGCCCCAGTTCATCCCGAGGTAGTCGGCCGTCAGGCGGAGGGTGCCGAGCATCGGCTCCACCTCGGCGAGATCCTTGGCCGTGTGAGCCGTGATCGCCCACATGGTCTTGCCCCGCATCCGGTCGCGAAAATCCACCCCGGGGACGCGCATCCAGGCGGTCCAATAGTCCAGATACAGCTTCACGCTGGTCGACACCGTGAACCAGTACAGCGGCGACGCGATCACCAGATCCGTCGCGGCCAGCGTCGCCTCCAACAACCGCAACTCGTTCCCCACCGGAGCCGGGTAGATCCCATCACCCGCATGCCGCACGTCGCCGAACGGATCCAGCGGCAACTCCGAGAGCCGCAGCCACGTCTGCTCCACCTCGTCCGGCAACTCCGCCGCCGCCAGCCGCGCCAGCGCCTCGGTATTCCCGTTCGCCCGGGCGCTCCCCAGCAGGAACAGATAGTTCGCAGTCATGATTCTCCTTGCTCATGCAACTATTGCACAAGCCTACATCCAGCCTCCGCCCCACGTCGAGCGCCCGGTCCGCCCACGTGATCAGCCGGGCTCGTCCCCTGTGCGAGCCCGGCTTACCTGAGCTCAGTCAACCGGCAGCTTCAGCATCGCCCACCCCACCGCGGCGAACCCGACTGCCTGCAACCCCCAGCCGACCAGGTCGAGCGTGTGGTTCGTGATGACCACCGCGGCGACGAAATGAATCGGCTGCGAAACGATCACTGCGACAGCAGCCCACCGAGCGACCACCCGTGCCCGCCACAGCGCAGTACCGAGCAGAATCGTCCCCACCACGTGCCCCAGCACGAAGAACACTCCCGAGATCGCGCCCGAGGGATGGATCGACTCGATCAACCGCGTGAGCGCCCCCGCATCCAGCCCCGCCTTCGTCCCCGACCACAGCAGCTGATCCTCCGCCGTCAACCACCCGAGCGCGAGATACCCCGGCACCAGCAACAGCATCGCGATCAACGTCAGCCGAGGCGCCCGCGCCCTGGTCATCCGAGCGACCGCGTACACCGCCGGCACCAGCGTCAACACCGCGATGAATCCCAGCCACAGCACCAGCGACATCCGATCAGGAGCCGCTAGAGCCTTGCGCGCCATGGTCGCCGAGTCGTCCACGGTGTCGTAGGGCAGAACGAACCGCAGTACGGCGACCGCGGCTGGTCCGATCGGGAGAAGCAGAGCGATGGCCAAACGGCTCACACCGACGCTGTTCGCAGTACGGGCTGCTGTCGTTGTCATCGCGCGCCCGCCAGCTCGTGCGCCGGACGGAGTACCAGCACGGTTCCGACGGCGGTCAGGACGACCGCCACTCCAGCGGCGACAATCGCGGCGGCAGGTACGTCACCCACGAAGAACGCCGGGAGAGCGCTCGCTGCGGACAGCAGCCGCAGCACGATGAGCGGTACGACGGCCCGCCGCTGACCGCGCCAGGCGAGGACGACCAGCACCAGGCTGATCAGCCCGAGCGCCGCGCTGATCAGAGCGATGGAGATCGGCGGGTGCTCGCCGTCGGTGGCGAGCGGCGTCGCCAGATCGGCGACCGAGAGCAGGCCGAACACGATCAGTCCGGCGCGAAAAGTACGAGACATCAGAACCCCCTTGGAAGGACCCCCGGATCGGGGTATGCCACTACGGTCGCGGTCCCGCTCGCCCGCCGCCTGGGCCGCTGTTCACCGGGGGCCGGGAGATTGCCCGGGAGATCAGGGAGCGCGTTCCCGGGACGCCGGGAGTTTCCGAGGGCACACTGATTCCCATGAAGGCCGGTCGCTCCAACCCCGTTCTGCGCTGGGTCGCGGCCGCGCTGGGGGCGTTCGCGGTGGCCGAGGTGATCGCGCTGATCGCGCTCTCCGGCCCCGCCGGCTGGTCGCTGCAGGACGCGGTCGACAGCTTCGCCGTCACGAACGGCCTGATGGGCCTCACGTTCGCGGTCTGCGGCACGGTGATCGCCTGGAACCGCCCGGGCAACCCGATCGGCTGGCTTTTCGTGGCCGACGGCATCGGTCACGCCACCACCGCCGCCGGCGCACCCCTCACTCTCGTCCTTCACAACAACGAAACCCCGATCGGCCTCCAACGCCTCCTGGACACCGTCATCTCCTGGTCCTGGCCGTGGTCGATCGCCCTGTTCCTCCCGCTGGCCCTGTTGCTCTTCCCCGACGGCAAACTCGTCTCCCCGCGCTGGCGGATCGCCGCGATCGCACTCGTCGTCACCGCACCCTTCTTCGCCGCAGAGATGGGCACCTCCCCCGACGCAGCCTTCGAAGGCGGCGTCCGCGGCTACCTCACGATCTCGTCGTACGACGAACTGCAACCGTTGTGGACGGCGACCGAAATCCGCGGCCTGATCGTCTACGCCGTCGCGATCGCGAGCCTGATCATCCGCTACCGGCGTTCGGACGAAACCCGTCGCCGCCAGCTGCTCTGGCTGCTCCTCGCCGCCGTGATCGTGCTCGTCTTCATGGTCCCGTGGGCGCTGGTCGCCGGTACGCCGATCCTCGTCCTGCTGTCGATCCCGCTGATCCCGATCGCTGTCGCCGTCGCGATCGTCCGCCACAAACTCCTCGACATCCGGTTCGTCGTCTCCCGCGCCCTGACCTGGGCGCTCCTGTCGGTCATTGCCATCGGCACCTATGCCGCACTGGTCGCGATGACGGACTCGTTCATCTCGTCCCGCTTCGGCCGATCCGCCGCCGTCACCGTGATCGTCGCGCTGCTGATCGCGCCGGTCCTCCCGCAGTTGCAGCGACTCGTCGATCGAGCCATGTACGGCGACCGCCGCGACCCCGCGCGGGTCGCCTCCCGCGTCGGCGAGGAACTCGCGACCAACCCGGCCGGAGGGATGCCGGGCGTGGTCGGCGCGATTCGCTCCGCACTGCGACTCCCGTACGTCGGGATCGCGGTCGACGGTTCATTGGTAGCCGCTGACGGAGTCGCGGCAAACGTAGTACCGGTTGACATGTCGTACGGCGGTACTACGGTCGGCTCCCTTCTCGTCGGGCTCCGGTCGGGCGAATCCGGGTTGTCGCCGGCCGATCGGAACGTGCTCGCGCTGGTCGCAGTACCGCTGGCCGTCGCTGTCCATGCGACTCGGCTGTCCGATGAGCTCCAGGCGTCCCGCGAACGGCTGGTCGCTGCTCGCGAAGAGGAACGGCGTCGGCTGCGCCGCGATCTCCACGACGGTCTCGGACCGACATTGACCGGCGTCGCCTTCACCGCTGACGCAGCGGCGAACTTGGTGTCGGTCGACCCTTCCCGCGCCTCCTCGCTGTTGGCAGATCTTCGGAGAGACACCCGTACGGCGATTGCCGACGTACGCCGGCTGGTCGATGATTTGCGACCGCCTGCGCTCGACGAACTCGGTTTGGTGGGGGCGTTGCGGCAGAGAGCGGATCAACTTTCGTGGCGGGCGGATGGCGCTTCGGTCTCGGTATCCGTGTCGGCCGAGGGGTTGCCTGCGTTGCCCGCGGCATTGGAGGTGGCGGCGTATCGGATCGCCACCGAGGCATTGACAAACGTAGTACGGCATTCTCGTGCGACAGTCGCAGTACTGGCTCTGCGGTGTGGAACGGAATTGGAGATCGAGGTGACCGATGACGGCTCGCCGAACGGCGCGTGGATCCCAGGCGTCGGCCTGCAAGCCATGCGCGAACGCGCCGCAGAACTAGGCGGCACCTTCGAAGCCGGCCCATCAACCTCTGGCGGCCGCGTCCGCGCCTCTTTCCCCCTGGCGACGTCATGATGACCGCGTTCGCTTCGGCGGTGGCGCCATGACCCGCGAAGACTCGGCGGCGGCCCCGATCCGAGTGGTCCTCGCCGACGACCACCCCGTCGTCCGCGCCGGCCTCGCTGCGCTGTTGACCTCGCTCCCCGGCATCGAGGTGGTCGGCGTCGCCGCCACCGGCCGCGAAGCCGTCCGCGAGGTCATCACCTCGCGCCCCGACGTCGCCGTACTGGACCTCCAGATGCCCGACCTCGACGGCTTCGCCGCCACCCGCGAGATCGCCCGCACCGCCCCCGATGTCGCCGTCCTCGTCCTCACCATGTTCGAAGACGACGACTCGGTCTTCGCCGCCATGCGCGCCGGCGCCCGCGGCTACCTCGTCAAAGGCGCCGAGCAAGAAGAAATCGCCCGCGCCATCCGAGCCGTAGCAGCCGGCGAAGCAATCTTCGGCCCCGGCGTAGCGCGCCGCATGCTCTCCTTCTTCTCCGCCCCACCAGCAACCCCCGACCCCTTCCCCTCCCTCACCACCCGCGAACGCGAGATCCTCGATCTCCTAGCCGCCGGCCTCTCCAATTCCGCCATCGGCGCCCACCTCTCCCTAGCCTCCAAAACCGTCGCGAACAACGTCTCCACCATCTTCACCAAACTCGCCGTAGCCGACCGCTCCGCCGCCATAATCCAAGCCCGCAACGCCGGCCTCGGCGGCGATCACTGAATCGCGCGGAGGTAGCGATCTCCGATGGTCTTGAGGTGTTGTACGAGGGCTGGCGGGGCGGTGACGTGGAAGTCGAGGCCTAGCATGCCGATGTAGACGGCTACTACTTCGAGGCTTTCGGCGCCGGTGATGAGGACGCAGGTGTTGTCGTCGACCGATTCGACGATGCCGACGGCTGCGTGGATGCGGGAGAGCACTTCCTCGGCCGAGGCGAAGACGGTGATCGTCGCGTGGACTTTCCAGCCGGTGGTGGCGACATCACGTAGTACGAAATCTGTGTAGTCCTCTTCGGGCATCGGCCGGGGCTTGTAGCGGCGACCTGTTGCCATCCGCAACGTCATCCAGTCGACGCGGTACGTGTGCCAATCGCCCGATTCGTCCCGCGCGACCAAATACCAGTAGCGCTGCCAGCTCACCAACCGATAAGGCTCGACCAAGATCGGCAAGGTCTCCGGCGACTCTTTCTCCCGTACGGCATAATCGAAGCGCAGGTAATGCTCATCGCGAATCGCCGCCGCGATCGTCGTCACCACCGCCGGATCCACTTCGGGATCTTCCACATTGGAACCGGTATTGTCCGGCCCTTTCGACAGCGTCGAATGAATCGCGTTCACCTGTCGCCGAAGACGATGCGGCAACACCTGCTCGAGCTTCGCGAGAGCGCGCGTACTGCTCTCCGCCATCCCGCTCACCCCAGCCCCCGTCCGTAACCCAACGGCGACCGCAACCGCCTCCTCGTCATCCAGCAGCAACGGCGGAAGCTTCGCGCCGACGCCCAACTGGTAGTACCCCGCCGCGCCGCGAGTCGCGTCGACCGGATACCCGAGCTCCCGCAGCCGATCGATGTCGTTGCGAATGGTCCGCGTGCTCACCCCCAACCGCTCCGCCAACTCGGACCCCGGCCAGGCCGGCCGCGACTGCATCAGCGCCAGCAAGGACAGCAATCTCGACGAGGTTTCACGCATGCTGAAAATAGTAGCTTGAATAGGAATCTATCGTTCCTATATGGCTCCTACGGTAGAGCCATGAACAACAACGACAGCACCTCCGCAGACATCCGTCCCTTCAAGATCGACATCGCCCAGGCTGACCTCGACGACCTGCTCGCCCGGCTGGCCAACACCCGCCTGCCGCAGCCGGCGCCTGGCGACGACTGGGACCTCGGTACGCCGAACCACTACCTCCGCGAGATGGTCGACCGCTGGCAGAACGAGTTCGACTGGCGTGAGCAGGAGGCGCGGATGAACGAGTTCCCGCACTACCTGACCGAGATCGACGGCCAGACCGTCCACTTCATCCACGTCCGGTCCGCGGTCGAGGGTGCGACGCCGTTGCTGCTGGCCCACTCCTACCCGGGATCATTCGTCGACTTCCTCGACATGATCGGCCCGCTCACAGATCCTGTCGCTCACGGCGGTTCAGCCGACGATGCCTTCTCGGTCGTCGTCCCGTCGATCCCGGGTTTCGGATTCAGCACTCCGCTCGTCGACCGCGGCTGGACGATGGCCCGGGTCGCCCGGACGTTCGACAAGCTGATGCGGCGCCTCGGCTACTCGTCGTACGGATCCCACGGAAGCGACGGCGGCGCCATGATCTCCCGCGAACTCGGCCTGCTGAACCCTCCCGGATTCCTCGGCCTGCACGTCCTCCAGCTCTTCTCGTTCCCGTCGGGCGACCCGACCGAGTTCGAGAACTTCGGACCGGCCGAGTACGCCGCCCTCGAGCACATGCAGTGGTTCCAGTCCGTCGGCGGCTACAACGCGATCAACGCCAGCCGCCCGCAGACCGTTGCCGTCGGCATCTCCGACTCCCCTGTCGGCCAGCTCGCGTGGAACGAACTCTTCAACAGCTTCGGCAACGGCACGAGCCTGGTCACCCCCGACCAGATCCTCACCGAGGTCAGCCTCTACTGGTTCACCAACACCTCAGCCAACGCCGGCCGCTACCACTACGAAGAAGCCCACGCCGGCACCGAACCAGCCGTCAACACTGCCCCCACCGGCGTCGCAGTCTTCGCCGACGACTTCAAAACCATCCGCTCCCTGGCCGCCCGGGACAACACCAACATCGTCCACTGGAGCAACTTCGAAACCGGCGGCCATTATGCCTCCCTCGAACGCCCGGAGGACGTGGTAGCCGACCTCCGCACCTTCTTCGCAAGCCTCCGCTGACCTCTTCACCCCCGGCTGGCCCACCGTCTCTGGCGGTGGGCCGCCTTGCGTTGGAGGGAACCAGCGTCAGGAGGGTTTCAGGGTGAGTCCGTCGGCGGCGAGGAAGACCGGCATGGGGTCGCTGATGGCGCCGATGAATCCCTCCGGTCCTTCGTTGTGGAAGGCAAGTAATACCCAGGCGCCGTCGACGTCCCGCACCAGCCGCCCGACGTACAGGGAATCGTCTGTCAGCGGGGTCGCTCTGCTGATGTCGAACGGACCGGAGACGCTGTCGGCGATCAGGGACCAGACGCCGCCGCTGCCCGACGTTGCCTTCTTGCCGGCCGAGAGTTCGTTCCGCAGACAGTTGAACAGGAGAACGACCTGTCCCTCCACCACCTCGACCTGGAACACCTCGAGCTGCCCGAACCCGGCACCGGGTTCGCTCAGCGGCGGTTGCACCTCCCAACTGAGCAGGTCACGCGACCGCGCATGGCCGACCACGCCGCGATCGTCGACGGGGCCATGGTTCGCCCGGCCGGTGATCAGCATGTGCCAGCCGTCGCCAGCCGGATCCTCGAAGACCCAAGGATCGCGCCAGGCCTCGTCGAACCACGTCGTACCGTCGTACTTCTCGTACCAGCGCGGATCGGCGGATGCGATCGGATTGCCGTCGTACTTGTGCCAGGTCACCAGATCATCAGACCTGGCCAGGCCGATCGTCTGGATCAGCGCCCCGTCGCGCTCGCTCGCTCCGGTGTAGAACATGTGCCACGTACCGTCCGGACCCCGTACGACGGACCCGGTCCACGTCGCTGCGTCATCGAAGGCCGGCGCGTCCCCGTGGACAAGCGCATCCTGCACTCTCGTCCAGGAACGCAAATCGTCCGATACCGCGTGACCGATCGACGCGCGGCCGTGACGCCGGCCCGGGTCGTGCAAGGCACGAGACGCGTACAGGAAGAACAGGTGGTACTGGTCGCCGTCCTTGGCGAACCAGAAGTCCCACACCCACGAGTCGGGCAGTTCGAGCATCAGCCCTTCACCCCCGCCGAGGCGATGCTGCCGATGAAGGCGCGCTGGAACGCGACGAACAGGACGAGTACCGGCACGGTGATCATCGAGGCGTAGGCCATGATTTGTCCCCAGGAGACGTTGAGCTGGAAGAAGTACTGGATGCCGACCATCACCGGTCGCAGGTCCTCGCTCTGCACCACCATCAGCGGCCACAGGTAGGAGTTCCAGGCGGGCAGGAAGGTCAGAATCGCGACAGTGGCGATGGCGGGTCCGGACAGCGGCATCACGACGCGTCGGTAGATGCCGAACCAGCCGGCGCCGTCCATCCGCGCGGCCTCGTCGAGCTCGACCGGGATGCTGCTGAAGTACTGGTAGAAGAGATAGATCGAGAATGCATTGGCGACGAACGGCAGGATCTGTACGTGATACGTGTCCAGCCATCCCGAGGTCAGGGTCAGGTGGAATCCGTGAATCTCCAACCAGGGCAGCTTGTTGACCCACCACACCAACGGCAGCGCGAAGGTCTCGAACGGCACGATCAACGTCGCGATGACGGCGGCCAGTACTACGCGCCGCCCGCGCCACCGCATCCGGGATAGCGCGAACGCCGCCATACTGTTGATCAAGATGCCCAAGGCAACCGTCACCAGGGAGATCAGTACCGAGTTGAACAGCAGCCGCTCGGCCGGCACCCGGTCGAAGACGCCGCGGTAGTTGTCCAGGGAGATGTCGCCCACCGGCAGGATCGCCTTGATCGAGCTGAGGTCGGCGAAGATCTGTGCGTCCGGCTTGAAGGACGAGATGAGCATGAAGACGATCGGGAACGCGAAGAAGATCACCAACACCGACCGCCCCAGCTGCAGAGGCAGTACCCGCTTCATGTCACGCCTTCTCTCTGGTCAGGAAGCGCTGGACGCCCGAGACGGTCAACACCAGCACGAAGAACACCAGCGAGACCGCCGCGGCATAACCGGTGGACTGCTGTTCGTACCCCGCCCGGACCGCCATGAAGACCACCGTGGTCGTCCGGTCGAGCGGACCACCCTGAGTCATCACGCTGATCTGGGTGAAGAGGCTCAATGCAGCAATCGTGATGGTGATCAGGATGAAGGTCCGGGTTGCCCGCAGCCCCGGCCAGGTGACATGAGTGAACGTCTTCCAGGTGGAGGCGCCATCGAGGGACGCCGCCTCGTACAGGTCGCGCGGAATCGTCTGCAGGCCGGCCAGCCAGATGATCATGTGGAAGCCGACGGCCTGCCAGATCGACATGAACATGATCGCCGGCATCGCCGTCGTTGGGTTGTTCAGCCAGTCGGTCCCGTGGGAGTGCCCGAAGGTGACCGCCGAGATGATCTGGTTCAGCAGCCCGTCCGGCTGGTAGATGAACCGCCACAGCAGCGAGATCACCACCATCGACGTGACCACCGGAGCGAAGTACACGGTCCTGAAGAAGTTCGTCCCGCGCACCTTCGCGTTGGCCAGCAGCGCCAGGATCAGCGCCAGCCCGGCCTGGACGGGGACGACGACCACCGCGAAGTACGCCGTATTGCGCAAGGACGCCCAGAAGAAGCTGTCCCCGAAGAGCCGGATGAAGTTGTCCGCGCCGACGAACCGTGGCGGCCTCGGCGAGATCAGCCTGGCGTTGGTGAACGCCAGCCCGAAGGCGAGCGCGACGGGCACCAGGAAGAAGACGACCAGCAGGATGACGGCGGGCGACGCCATCGCGGCACCGATCAGCGTCTCGCGGGACCGGGCGCTCGGCGTACGGACTTGTCGTGGAATCGCTTGCTCGGCGACTCGTCGGGGAGCTGTGGTGGCAGACATGTCAGTACGCGTAGTTGCCGTTGGACTTGATGTTGCTGTCGATGTCGGCTGCTGCCTTGTCGAGGATCTTCTGGGCGTCACCGCCGGCCAGGATGTCCGAGACGGCCTTCTGGAACGTCGAGGCGATGAACGGGTACGCCGGGGTGACAGGCCGCACCTCCGCGTACTTCTGCGACAGCTCGAGGAAGATCCGGTACTTGCCACCTGGCGCGTACGCCGGTACTTGCGCCGCCGCATCGGTGTTGGCCGGGATCAGGCCGAGCGCCTTCGCGTAGTCGACGTAGTACTCCGGCTTGGCCGAGAACTTGAGGTACTCCAGAGCGCCGTCCTTGGCCGCACACGCCGACGACATACCCCACTGCCAGGAGGCGCCACCGATCTTCGGGCCCTTGCCGAAGTCCGGCGGCGGCAGGAAGACCACGTCGGCGCCGTACTTCTTGGTGACCGTGTCCGCGGCCCAACTGCCGTTCCACATGATCGCGCTCTTGCCGTTGACGAAATCCACGGCCGAGTCCTTGCCCGACTTCTGCTGCGCATACCCCTTGGTGATCATGCTGCGGAACCAGGTAGCCCACTTGAGGGCATCCGGCCCGTTCAGAACACCCTTCGCAGTCTGGTAGCCGTCGCGGTTCACCAGGTCACCGCCAAAGCTCTGCAACATCGGCGAGTAGGCGTAGGGAATCCATTCGCCGGTGCCGGCCGTGCCCAGGTCGAGCGGGTACGCGTACTTGCCGCCCGCCTTGATCTTCGCCACCGCGGCGTCGAACTCCTCACCGGTCCACGGCTTGTCGATCGTCGGGATCCTGATGCCGTACTGCGTCAGTACGGACTTGCGAGCGGTGAGGTTCATCGCGACGTCGTAGTGACCGAAGGAGTAGATCTTGTCGTCCACCTTGCCGAGCGTGCTCGGCAGCTGCTTGTCGAAGAATCCGCTGGGCAGATCGAGAGGCTGAAGATAGCCGGCCCAGGCCCAGTTCGGCACGTTCGGCCCATCGATGTCCATGACGCAGGGCAGCTTCTTCGCGGCCGCCGCGGCGGTGACTGCGTCGTTGTAAGCGGCCTGCGGGAAGGACTGAAGCTTCACCTTGTACTTGCTCTGGCTGGCATTGAAGGCGTCGACCACCTTCTTGTTGACCGCCAGCTCGACGGGGTTGCCGCCGTTGTGCGTCCATAGTTCGAGGGTGGTGACACCGCCTTCGCTGGTCGATCCGCTCTCCGAACTGCCCGAGGAGCAGGCCTGCAGACCGACTGCGGCGGCGCAGAGCAGGGCGACTGCGCCGATACTCCGCTTGGTGACATGTTGCATGGTCTTTCCTTTCGTTTTCGGGCAGGCCGAAGCAACGCATCGACTGCCGGTACTGCGTGTCTGTGGCAGCGGTGAGCGTCGATGGCCCCGCTGTTACGTCTTGATGCTGTTACGTCTTGATGCTGCTAGATCTTGATCAGCTGGGTCGGTCCACTGACTTGCGGACCACCAGCGGACAGTGCAGGGCCGCGTGCTCCGCACCATCGGGTTCTCGTCCCTCGATTCGTGCGATCAGGGCGTCCACGGCCCAAGCACCCATCTCGTAGTGAGGCAGCGCGACCGTGGTCAACCCCGGGCGGACTCCATCAGCGATGAGCTCCTGGTTGTCGAACCCCACGACCGACAGATCCTGAGGTATGCGCAGACCGAGCTCGGCCGCGGCGTGATAAGCACCCATGGCCATCCGGTCGTTGAAGCAGAAAACGGCCGTCGGCCTCACAGTTGTTGACAGCAACTTCCGTGCGGCTTGCAGTCCGCCTTCGGTGTCCGACCGGCCCGTGACCACGAGGCGCTGCTCGAAGGTCAGGCCGGCGGCTTTCAAGGCCTGCTTGTATCCCTGGAGCCGTCCGTGGGTGGCAGGAATGTCATCGACGTTGTTGACGAACCCGATCCGGGAATGCCCATGGCGGATCAGCTCCTCGGTGGCAGTCCGCCCACCGGCCACCTCGTCAGGCACTACCGAAGGCACGGCAATGTCCGAAGACCGCGCGTCGAGCAACACGGTCGGTACTTCGCCGACCGCGTCCGGCAGCGCGACCTCGCGGTGGTACATCGTCGCGTAGAGGAAGCCGTCCACCTGCCGCTGCCGAAGCGCCCGGATCTCAGCGGCTTCGAACTCGCTGTCCGACCCGGTGTTGACCAGCATCAGCAACCACCCGGCCTTCGACGCGGCCTCCTGCGCCCCGAGGATCATCCGCCCGGCGTACGGCGTCGTCGCGATCTCGTCGCTGATCAGGGCCAGCATCTGCGATCGCTGGAGGCGCAGGTTCCGCGCCACGCTGCTGGGCGCGTAGCCCAGCTCGGCCGCGGACCGCCGGACCCGATCCCGGGTACTGTCGGTGATCCGCTTCCCCGGCGCGTCGTTCAGGACGTGCGACACCGTCGTGACCGACACCCCCGCATGCGCCGCCACATCCTTGATCGACACCTTCGCCATCTCTTTGCCCAATCGTTTTTCCAGCTGTTGGGGACTACAGTCGCGCTCTCGATCCGGGCTGTCAAGATGTCATGCCCAATCGATTTTTCAGATGAGATCCTGCGCTGACGCCACGGCGCCGGCCCGGCCGCGTTCGGGGCCCCGCTCTGCCGTAGCGGCCGTTCTTGGTGTTTCCTCAGTACAGGAGACATCCATGACACAGACCGGCCGCTCAGCACCCCCACCGCGAAGGAAGGCACGTCCGGCGCTCGTCGTCGCTGCCGCCGTACTGGTCACCGTGGCCTCCGCGCTGCTGGCCGGACTCGCGGTCGTATTCCTCAAAGGCCCGTCGGACTCGAGCCAGCCCGCACTTCCCTTGCCTGTGAGCAGTACGACGGTCAGCGCGCCCACCTCAACGCCCGGCGTCCCGGTAGGTACTCCGACCGCTTCGGTCACGCCAAGGCCCTTCCGGTACCAACCGCTGTGGCCGTTCGCCTCGACCGCCGCAGCCGCTGCATGGCAGCGCTCCTACCGCAGCGGCGGGCACCAACCGTGGCATCTGGACGCAGAGCAGACCGCGCTGTCCTTCACCACCGGCTTCCTCGGCTTCACCGAGATCAACCAAGTCGTGTCGCGCTCAGTTCAAGGAGACGACGCGCGGATCCGCGTGGGCTACAAGCCGGACGGCAAAGACCCTGCTGCCGTCGCCGCGGAACTCCACCTGGTCCGCATCGGTCAGGGCGCGGACGCACCCTGGGAAGTCGTCGGAACCATCGACGCCACCCTCTCGTTGGATCGCCCCCGGTACGGCGCGACCGTGACCTCACCCCTAACCGCCAGCGGCCTGATCACCGGCGTCGACGAGTCCATCCGACTGGAAGTCAGGCAGCCGTCCTCCACCCGCCCACTCGGCACCTCCTGCTGCCTCCCCGCCGGCGGCACCAACCAACCGTGGTCAGCACGAGTCACCTACAAGGGCGCAACCGACCCCGCCCAAACCCTCATAGCCTCAACCGGCGGCCACGTCCAATCCGTAGAACGCTTCGCCATCACCGCCATCCGCTCAAGCCGATAGGTCGCATCCACTCACGCCGCACTCAGAGAAGCCAGGTAGGCGAGATGGTGTGAAGTCCCGATCGCCACCGGCTTGCTGGTCGAGCCAAGACTGCTTCCGCGACCGTCAGCAGCACTGGCGATCTCCCCATCGCCCCAGGAATACTGCGCCCCCGAAAAGCTCCCCGACTGAACCAGGTCACTGCAGACCACACGCAAGGTCGGCCCCCGCCCCATCTCGCCGCTCATTCGCTCCCTGACAAACAGCCAATGATCAGAACAGGTGTACTTCAGAGTGACGTGCTTGCTGGGAAACTGCGCTCCCACTCCCGGATGCACAACGCCGTAATCACCCAACCGAATCTCACGACCCCCACCTTCAACCACACCCCGCCAGATCTCCTCCTCGAACCGAGGCCGTTCCCACAACGACGTCTGATCAAGCGCCGACGGCACCGACCCGCTCAGAATCGTCATCGACCGAAAAGCACCCAACGCTTCCAACGCCGCAAAACTCCCCAGCGCCCATTCCACCAACTGCGGGCTGCATGAATCGACATACTCCAGATCAACGATCAGATCGACCTGCCCAACCTCCAACTCGAGAAGGTCAACCACCCGACCAACATCCTCCGCCGTCGCCCAGGCCGCCCCCACCCGAATCGCCCCACCCGCACCAAGTTCGCTCCCCAGCCGCCCGATCCACCCAATCCGGCTAGCCGGCAAATCCCCCCGAGCCACCGGCACGAACGGAATCTGACCCCCGAAGAGTTCGTCCTCCCCAGACAACCTGTCAGCCAACGCCCCCAACCCACCCCGATCCTCACCCGCAAAAGTCAACGACCCCGGCGGCCCAACGGCGTCAACCATGACCAGCCGCCCCAGCGCATGGAGCTTGCGAGCCACCTTCTCGACATTCTGCAGTTGCCCGTCAACGTCCCCGTCGAACTGCAGCAACGGCTGCACGCGGCCCACCTCCCGCAGCGCCTCGACCGCCCACAACTCCCCCTGCTTAGCACGCAGCGCCACAAGCGCGTCGAAGTCCCCAGCCTCGAACATCGCGCCTCCTCCGGTCACACTCAGTCACCTCCAAACAGAGTAGGCGGCCCTCCGTCGCGGCGCAGTCCTGCTGGCGATTCCGTCGTAGTCGCCTGTGGATAACTCCCGGGGCATCGCGTCGCACCGCCCTATTCTGAGTAGGCGTTCGACAGAAAGGACCGCAATGGACCACCCGGAAACGGAGTACTTGCTTCCTGACGGCGACCGGGTGCGCGTCATCGCCACCTCGGAGGCCTCAAGGCTCCTCCCGAACCTCCTGAAACTGTTCCGCTCGGGCAAGACCGAGCCGATGATCTTCGGCGATGCCGGCCATCCAGAAGGCGTCGTCATCCCGTGGGAAGTCTGGCAACGACTCGACGCCCTGGCGTACGAGGAAGACGGCTTCGCTCACATGTACGAAACAGCGCGCCAGCGATTGGCCGACCCGCAGCCGTCCATCCCCTTGGAGCAGGCGGCCGCAGACATCGGGTGGGATCTCGATGAAGAAGTTGATGACTCCGAGTTCCGCAAACCGAAGTGACGCAGTACCGCATCCTGATGCGGCCAGAAGTGCTCCAGCAACTGGCCGCGCTCAGCCACGCAGCCCAGACTCAGCCCGACAGCCTGCGGGAACGTGAGTTCCGGGCCCTCAAGGCAGGTCTCCGTGCTATCGCCAACGGCGAAGAAGAGAGCTTCGACGGTAAGCGTCTTGGCTATTCGCCGGACCATCACGACCTCAGGGACTGCGCGGAAATCAAGCTGCCAGTCGTCACGGAGGCTCGCTACAACCGAGATCTCGGTCCGTCCCATCGCCTGCTCTACCGTGAGTTCGAGCCTGACGACGGCGGGCCGCCATACCGCGAGGTGATCTCCTTCGCGCACCGCGGCGACGACCGCCCTTTCAAGGAGGCCGCAGCCCGCTTGGACCGCGCACACGGCGTCAAGCACCAGGTCTTGGACGGCATCTCCAACACCCGCCCCCAACGCGGCCAGCGCCCTTCAGGCCAGGCAGCGCCTGTCCGTCAGCCGCTTCCAGCTGACCTCGCCAAAGCACTTGCCGCGGCGTCAAGCGTCGCGCTTGCCAGTGGCGCGACCTCCTCCCGCTCGGCTCCTCAAGCCGCCGCAACCGCAGCCCACGAGCCAGACCAGCCCAGCGCCTACCGTCGTCCGCCGCCGACAGGCAAGCGCGTCGACTCGACCAACCTGGCCCGCTGAGTCTTCCGTTCAGGGGAGGAGGTCGCGGCCGCCGTCTGCTACAAGGCGTTGGCCGGTGACGAAGCCGGCGCCTTCGGAGGCGAAGAAGCTTACGGCGTGTGCGATGTCGTCGGGCGTCCCCATTCGCCCGACCGGCACCGACGCCTCGTACTCCGCGCGCACGGCCTCCGACACATCCGCGTGCCTCTCGACCGGTATAAACCCCGGTGCGACCGTATTCACCGTGATCCCGTACGGCGCAAGCTCGCGTGCCCAACTCCGCGTCAGACCAACCTGCGCAGCCTTCGCCGTCGCATACGCCGACCGCCCCGGCGGCGACCGAAACGCAACCTCAGAGTCGATCTGCACAATCCGCCCGTACTGCCGCTCCCGCATGCCCGGCACAATCTCCCGTCCCAACAACACTGGACTCTTCACAAAGAAGTCCAACTGGTTCAGGTGTTCCTCCCACCCGATCTCCAGCACCGCCCCGTTCGGCTGTGGCCCGGTCGCATTGACCACCAACAAGTCCACGGCACCGAGCCCGGCCTCGATTGCCGCCACCAACTCTGCTACCGCGTCCCGGTCAGTCACGTCGCCCTCGAACACCTCGGCCACGCCACCCGCATCCCGAATGTCCGCGACGACTTCATCCGCCCGTCCATCCCCCGGCAGCCCGTTGACCGCCACCGCAAACCCATCGCGCCCGAGCCGTCGCGCGATCACAGCCCCCAGACCCCTAGAACTTCCCGTCACCAACGCGACGCGCTGCCCGCTGCTCATACCCGCGATCATCGCAGCTGTTCGATGGCCGAGAGGATCGCTTCCCAGGGGACCGGCCTTCCGTCCTCCTCCCGAGGCTCGCGGAGAGGCCAGACATCTTCGCCGTACAGGAATCGCACGCCGGCGCTTCGTAGTACGTCAATGTGTGCTTGCTACGCAGGATGACGCGCGTGCGCGGCGTTCACTCGGGGGAACACGACCATCGGCACGCTGCCGACGCTCTCGCAGAGGACAGACATTGCCTGGTTGTCGCCGATCCCGAGCGCCAGCTTGGCGACTGTGTTAGCTGAGGCGGGCACCACGGCGTACGCGTCCGCCTTCGGGTGCGGCCGTGGCTCACCAGGCATCCGAGGCTCCGATCGCACCGGCAGCCCCGTAACTACTTCGAGCTTGCCGACCTCACCGACGTTCTCCAACCACCATCCAGCCGTTGGCGTCAAAGTGACGGCGACCGTGTACCCCAACGCGACCAACCGCTCGACCAGCCCCACCCGCAGCTGCTCGACCCCACCCGCCCCACTAGCGACGACCCCAACGATCAAAGCAATCCCTCCACGGCAGTCGCCTTCGTCTGTTGCCTGCCGCATCCTTCACCGACAGAAGCTAGTTCACCTCTTCGCAGCCATGCTCTCCCGCAACTTCCGCGCCAGCCCCTTCGGCGCCATGATGCAGTAGCTCTCAGCAAGCAACTCCCCCACCTCGTCCCAATCAGTCTCCTCCTCATCAAGCACGATCCCCACCACGTCCGAACCCCACTGCGCCTTGAAAAACGGCGCCCCCATCGTCGTCAACGCAGCCAGCTCCGGCCCCGCCGCCCGAAACGTCATCACCGTCACCGGCCCGTCATCCCCCGCCGCCTCCGCATACGCCGCCGGCACTCCCGACATGATCGTCAACACATGCGCGATCGTCCGCTTCCTCACCCGCCACCGAGTCCCCACCCACGCATCCTCTTCATACGCATCCGGAAACCCCTGGCAAATCTTCCCAAGCCGCTCCACAATCTCGACCGGCGCATCACTGGTCTCAGTCACACCCAACCTCCCGTCACCAGAGACGCTAATACCGCCCTCCGACAGTTTTGTTCGGCACGCGTACTCGTCGAAGATGCTCAGTCAACCGACGGAGCCGCTCGGTAGAACCGATCTCCAAGCATCCGGAACGCGGCGGCCAACTCCGGCGCATCCAGTACTTCGAAGTCGACGTCCAACATGCCGATCCACAGGGCCAGCTGGTGTGGGGTGTCCGAGCCAACCGTGATCAGACAGGTCTCGTCGTCGATCCGCTCCGGCGTGATCGGCACCGGCATACGAGCAATCACGTACGCCGCCGGCGCGTGTACCCGAATCCGCGCGGAGTAGTGCCAAACCGCAGTACTCACCTTCGACCACACGTACTCGGCGACGTCGTCGAACGGGAGTTCGCGAGGCGCGAACCGCGGCCCGGTCGGCGTACGGGGTGTCATCCGGTCCACTCGAAACGTCCGCCAGTCTTCGCGATCGTTGTCCCAGGCAACCAGGTACCACCGTCGTCCCCAGGTGACCGATGCGGTTCCGTAGTACGGACGCTCTCCTCTCCAGCGCGACTCGAGTAGTCGAAGCGCAGTCGCTCGCGCGCCCGGATTGCGGTCGCGACAGCAGTCAGCACTTCGCCGTCGACGGTCGGCCCGGAGCCCGGTACGGCGACCACCGCCGCCTGCATCGCGTTCACCCGGTGCCGCAGTCGCGACGGCAGCACCTGCTCGAGCTTCACGAGTGCGCCGACGGAGGCTTCCTCTATGCCGGCCACGCTCCCGCCGGCCGCAGTACGTAGGCCAACCGCCACTGCCACCGCCTCGTCGTCATCCAGCAGCAACGGCGGCAACGCGGCGCCCGCGCCGAGCCGATATCCGCCAGCGACGCCTGGCTGAGCGTGCACCGGATAACCGAGCGTCCGCAGTCGCTCGATGTCGGTCCTGAGGGTCCTGGTCGAGATCCCCAGTCGCTCGGCCAGCTCAGGCCCGGTCCAGTCCCGCTGCTTCTGGAGGAGCGAGAGGAGTCTCAGGAGTAGCGCGGAGGTTTCCAGCATTCTCAGATCTTCCCAGCAATCGCGGAAGAAAGTCTTCCGCAATGGCTTCTAGCGTTTGGCGCATGAACACTTCAGCGATTCGCCCCTTCCGCATCGAGATCCCGCAAGCCGACCTGGACGACCTTCGTTCCCGCTTGGCCAACACCCGCTGGCCCTCCCCGGCCCCGACCGAAGCCGCCGACTTCAGCCGCGGCGTACCGCTGACGTATCTGCAGGAACTTGCCACCTACTGGGGCAACGACTTCGACTGGCGTGCGCAGGAGGCCCGGCTCAACTCGTATCCCCAGTTCCTCACCGAGATCGACGGCCAGACCATCCACTTCCTCCACGTCCGCTCCGCCGAACCTTCCGCGACGCCTCTGTTGATGACCCACGGCTACCCGGGATCCTTCGTGGAATTCCTCGAACTGATCGACCCCCTCACCAACCCCGTCGCCCACGGCGGCTCAGCATCCGACGCCTTCCACCTCGTCATCCCCTCGATCCCCGGCTTCGGCTTCTCGACGCCAGTCTCGTCCGACGGCTGGGAGGTTGCCCGTACTACGGAAGCCTTCGCGACGCTGATGGATCGCCTCGGCTACACCACTTATGGCGCCCACGGCGGCGACGTCGGCGCCGGAATCACCGGCCGACTCGCCTCGTTGTATCCCGATTCCATCATCGGCACCCTCGTCAACAGCGACCGCGGCTCCCTAGGCCTGGCCGGCGACCAGTTCCCCATCCCCGACCACCTCACCGAGGACGAACTCGCAGTGGTGGAGGCTCAGCGCGAATCCTGGAAGGCCGAACGAGGCTACCTGGACCTCCAATCCCACCGCCCCGAAACCATCGCGGCAGCCCTCACCGACTCCCCCGTCGGCCAACTCGCCTGGATCGCGGAAAAGTTCCAAACCTGGACCAACCCCTCAGCCACCACCCCAGACCAGGCAGTCCCCCGCGACCAGCTCCTCACCAACATCACCCTCTACTGGTTCACCCGCACAGGCGCCACCGCAGCGCGCTTCCTCCACGAGGCAGCCCACTCCGGCGTCAGCTGGCTAGCCCCCTCATCAGTCCCCGCCGGCTGGTCCATCTTCAACACAGACCCAGTCCTCCGCCGCATCATGGACCCCACCCACCAGATCCCCTTCTGGTCCGACCACAAGGAAGGCGGCCACTTCGCCGCCATGGAAGCCCCCACCCTGTTGGTCGACGACCTCCGCACCTTCTTCAGGACCCTGCAGCCAGAGGCCTGACCCCGCCGCTACCACCTCAGTCCGATCCGCCACACGGATCGGACTGAGGCCTATGGGAAGCGAAGCTCCCGGATCGCCCCAAGCTCAATCCCGTACCGCGCATAAACCTTCGTCGTGTTCTCGCCGGTCAGCCTGTCCTCTGCTATCCCCAACGCCGCCCCCACTCGTACGACGTGCTCCCGTGACTGGCCCTCGATCTCCAGGTACGGCGGAATCATTGGCCAAGAGTCGATCTCCAACTCGGCGTCCAGTAGCTGGAAGCTGACTCGTCGGTTCTCCTGGTAGGACTTCGCGGCGAACCCCATCTTGCCCAGCAACTCGTTGGTCGTTTCGAAATCGTCGACCGCCACTTCGGTTTCCGTCGTGCCATCGATCCCATCGTGCGCGATCTCTTTGATCGCCAGGCTCACCGAAGTCCCGGTATCACGCAGCCGGATCCACCTTGACTTGTCTCCGGCCTGGATGTCGTAGACATAGCGCCGCATCACGCGATACCCGACCCGACGTCCTCCGAGCCGAAGAATCTCGTCGGCCAAACTATCGGGGTCGATATCCAACACCTTGGCCTCGAACTCGATCGCCATATCAGTTCCGAACCTCTCCCTCGACGCCGTACTTCCGTGCCAGCTTTCGGTACTCAGCTTCGCGCAACGCCAGGATCTCGGCACGGAGATCGCTCCGCACGAACTCTTCCACAGGAAGACACAAGTCCATGCGCTGGATACATACGCCGACTTGGAAGACGCCGTCTCGATCGCGGTATAAGCGAACGCCGTAGTACCCCTCCTCGCAGTCCGTGGAGTTGTTGAATCGGCAGCCAGTACATGTCTCTGGTAGACGCACCGGCCTGATCTGCTTGAAGTAGACGACTCGTCCTGTCGGCAGGCGATACGCCGTGCGCCATCCAGAAGCCCCCGCGGTTACATGGATTCCGACGGGCACCACTTTCAGGTCCCGCAAAAGACCGTAGATCGCCTCAATCGACTCCTCACCCTCATCCAGAGAGTTCAGCAACCGAACTGAGATCGCCGGCGAGTACTCCGACAGCAGCCGGTGAACCCGGGGCACATGATCCTCGTTCGGTACGACGATATTGGCGTTCGCTCGAATGCCGTGAGCAACAGCCACCTGGATCGAGTCTTGTAGTGCTCGGATCTTTCGCTCCGCGCGGATCGTGTTCGCAAACTTCCCATGCTGCACCTGGGCGAGCTCGGCAGCAGTTGTTCCAAAGATCGAGAAGTTGACACGCTCTAGTCCAGCTTCGCCGCAGGCAGGCAAGACCCGTACGCCGTTTTCTCCGTTCGACGTAGCGCACACCTTGTAACCGGCCGCCGCACCAACGCCGACTACCTCAGCCAATTTCGGATGGAGCGTCGGCTCACCGCCGGTCAGGTGCAGCTCATCGACGCACAACGCGTCGCGCAACAGCGCCAAGGTATCCGCGAGAGACTCGTCCGGCGCAACAGTTGCGGGCAAAAACCCGGCTCCATTCGACCCGAGATAGATCGACACCCGACCGGATCGGCCCGCGGCAGTCATCTCGGCGGGAGCCCGCCCGAGGTTGTCTGCGAGAACGGGCGTTCCTTCGTTGTGACAGAAGGTACAGGTCATCCCGCATGCGTCGATGACCTTCAGCCGCAGTGTCCTGTCCATCGAGATGGTCACCGGCAGGCCCGTTCTCGGATGTGCACCCATCAGTGTTGCAGCGGGCCTACGTCTCGGCTCGAGGGTCGGCCAAACAGCAATCTTCATATCGGTCACTCCAAGTCAGCAGGTAAGTCACTCATGCTGAACTTGCTGACTACGGAGCGAAATCGATCGATCCCGTGGGACGAGTCCACGGATCGGTTCCATCCCGCTACCCTCGGTGTGTCATCTCGGAGGGAGGAGGCTGTGTGACTCGGCGCAAAGTGTTTGATCCGAAGGCTGTTCCCAGCTCCTTCTGGCGCGGCAGGGACGTCCAGGCCGCCTTGGCTCGGCGCGACATCGGCGCGCTGTTTCGAAGCTACCTATCTGCGTTCGACGATTGCACTCAGACACAGCTTGCTTTGCTGACTGAGCACGATCGATCGGACGTCTCGAACTGGGTGCGCGGAGCGCGTCACGGCCAGGTATCCGACATCGGCGTACTCACGCGCATCGCCGAAGGGTTACGCCTACCTGATACGGCCCGCATGCTGATGGGCCTCGCCCCGGCTGATGCCCTGATGTCCTCGATCCGCGATGAGCGTGAGATGGCGGATGCCACTGGAAAATCGACCGATCGAGACCGACGCCGACTCGACGATTCTGACCTCAACAGCACCCGAATAGCCATCTGCGGCAGCCGGGCCGCAGAAGCCCACGGCGCAGTGATCGACACCGCTGTCCGCTCACTGGCGCGACTCGTCATGGTCAGAAGGTTGAGAGTGAACCACGGTCCCATTGGAGTCGGCATTGAGGTCATGACGCACATCGCAGACCACTACCAGCCACCAGGTCTGCGGGGCGCGGTTGCGATTTTCGGACGCAGGAATGTCATCGCCGATGCTGAGTACGTCGTGGTCGTCGGTGGCGGAGCCGGCACGCGAGCTGAGGCCGACTTGGCAATCGCACTAGGCAAGCAAGTTCTTCCGTACGGCGCGAGCGGCGGCACCGCCAGGGCCATGTTCCAACAGGTACGCCGACAGCCTGCCTTGACCTCGTGGATTCCCAGCGATCAACTCGCGACTCTGAACAACTGCGCCAGCCTTGACTCAGGGGCCAGCACAATGGAGATCGAGCAGATGACGGATGATTTCGTCGACCTACTCGACAACGTCATTCACGCCGACCGAGGAGAACCACGTGTCTGATCGTCCGTACGTCCTGCTGTCCGTTGCGGCATCGGTCGACGGCTACATCGACGACAACACCGACCAGCGCTTGCTCCTGTCCAACGACGAGGACTTCGATCGAGTCGACGAGGTTCGCGCCGGCGTGGACGCCATCCTGGTAGGCGCCAACACGATCCGCCGCGATAACCCTCGCCTGCTCGTCCGCTCAGACGACCGCCGCAAGGCACGCCTGGATGCCGGCCTGACCGAGTCCCCGATCAAGGTGACGATCAGCGCCAGCGGCAACCTCGATGCCTCGTCGAAGTTCTTCAGCACTGGCGACGTGGACAAGATCGTCTACGTCCCAGCTGCTGCGTTCTCCAAAACTGACGCCTCAGTCGGCCAGGTCAGCACCGTGGTCGACGCCGGCGACGCAGTGAGTATCGACAACATCCTCAAGGATTTGGCCGAGCGCGGCGTCCGCCGCCTCATGGTCGAAGGCGGTGGGACCATCCACACTCAGTTCCTTTCAGCGGGCCTCGCAGATGAGATCCAGCTCGTAGTCGCACCGTTCTTCATAGGCGACAGCACAGCCCCTCGGTTCGTCGGCGACGCCAACTTCCCTCAAAACCCCGCCCACCGAATGGAACTAGCCGAGGTCAAGCAAATCGGTGACGTCGTCCTGCTCCGCTACCTCCCGAAGGAGGCAACGCATGCCTGACCCAGACGACCACCATTGGCTCACGCGGGCCATCGACCTCTCTCGTTCCTGCCCACCCTCGGATACAGCCTTCTCGGTCGGCGCAATCATCCTCGGCACCGAGGGCGAAGTACTCTCCACTGGCTACTCGCGCGAGACAGGCCCCAAGGATCACGCCGAGGAGATCGCCATCGCCAAACTCGCCGTCGAAGACGGTGCCCTGGCCGGGGCGACGATCTATACCAGCCTCGAGCCGTGCAGCAAGCGAGCATCGCGGCCTCGAACCTGCACGGAGCTCATCCTCGCCGCCGGCATCAGCCGTGTTGTCCTTGCCTGGCGTGAGCCACTAATCTTCGTCGACTGCGAAGGTGTCGAGCTCCTGACCGCCGCAGGTCTCGACGTTCTCGAACTTCCCGAACTAGCAGAGGCAGCCAGGTCAGTCAATGCCCACGTCCTTCCGCACTGATCACTTAGGCGACTCATACCGGAAGGCAACGCATGGCTTTGGACCGCGATGCAGACCTTGCACTCCGTCTGCAGATCATGGATCGGCTCACTTATCTCAGTGACCAGTCGGGTGGAGTCGTCACCCGTGAGCAGCTAACCAGCCTAGATGTGAATAGTCAGCGGAGACGGATCATCGACCAGTCAGGCGGCATCTGGAATCCAAGCGATCTCAACGCATCCCTCTCCATCCTGAGCTCGCCGACTGGCCCATACAACGACGGCCAGGTTCAGGGAGGCTACGCCTACAAGGCAGGCTCCATCGGCTTCGTGACGGCCAGCGGCAGCCAGGCAACCTTCGACTGTCGCTCGCGCCTCGAGCTACTTCTGTAGAGGCTTGAGCGATGGAACAAGCGCCTTCGGGGCGCGCGGCTGCCAGCGTCGGGAGCAACGGGAGATCCGCTGCGCCGACTGGCACTTCCGAGATAGTCATCGACGGAGGGGATAGCATCAATGGACGTCGACCCGGCGGTCAGCGCGCGAATGTCACGGACCCGCAGCCGGGACACGTCGGCGGAAATGGCCGTTCGCCGTGAACTCCACCGCAGAGGGTTGCGATATCGAGTGAACTGTCGGGTTGTTCCGGACTTGCGTAGAACCGCCGACATAATGTTCAAGAGGCAGCGGATCGCGATCCTGATCGACGGTTGCTTCTGGCACGGATGTCCAGCCCACTATAGGCCCGCGACGGGACGCCGCCGCGAATTTTGGGCGACCAAGATCGCAGAGAATATGCGACGGGACCGCGAATCGGCGGAAGCGTTCACCGAGGCTGGTTGGCTTGTCCTTCGTTTCTGGGAACATGAGGACCCGAGCGATGTCGCCGACCGAGTTGTGGCAGCATTACGCGGTGCGAACTAACTCGGCCAACTCTCGAACTTTCGGCTCACCGCGTAAGTAACTTGTTTGCAATCCGCGTCGACGATATCGCTCAGCGCCTCCACCAACCTCCAGTCGGCTGCTGCCAACGGTGCACTGTTCGGTTTTGTGACGACGACTGTGATCGGCTTCAATGGATCTTGAACACGGATCAGGCACGAGTTCCAGATCAAGCCCTGGATGGCGCTCAGCGGTCCCCAGATCACGAACATCGACTGGCCCCGCGGGTCTTCAGCGAAGCATCGCATGGGCTTCTCCTCGATGGTGTCCGCCCTCGGAACCCACTGGTCTCCTAGCGCTAGTCGTACAACGGACTGAGGTCCGGGGTATGCCCGATTAGTGAAGGAGGCGATCGGTCCGATGCCCTCCAAGGCCCGTCGGTAGTCCTTCGCCGGCCCGTCCTTGATCCACACCCTGATCTTTTCGGCGGGCATGAAGGCGGAGAGCCGCAGGCCGATCTTCGGGTCCTTGACGAACCGGTCGTACATCTCGCTCGCGGAGTGCGCCGACAATTCTTCCCAGCGTACAGCGTCGAATTGGCGAACTAGCTCCGTGATAACTTCTGTCCGCACCTCCAATGGTATTGCTGCCATCAGATCCCCTCAATCGGCGGGAACTCGAGTCTTACGCTGTCGTCGGCACCGCCGAGGTCGCCGACGTCAGCCATCCACTGTTCGAGAAGATCGCGCACCTGAAGATCCTCAAAGACAAACTGGTTGCGCCCGACCGACACCTGCTCGATCTCGTCCTCGGAGACCTGCTCCCGTATATCGTATACCTCCGCGAGCCGTCGAATATCGCTAACGAAGTCGAGTACCTCCACGTGGGTCTTCCCTTTACGGAGGCGCAGCCCTCGGCCAAGCTGCTGGACGAAGATCCGCCGGCTATGGGTGACCCGCGCGAAGCATAGAATGTTGACGTCGGGGACATCGACTCCTTCATTGAGAATGTCGACGGCCACCAAGATGGGCACCTCACCCGATCTGAACTTGAGAAGACGCTCCCGTCGCTCCCGGATCTTCAGATTGGCATGAAGTGTCTTGGCGCGCTCCCACCCGGGCCGGAGCGCCAATAGATTGCGCACCCGCTCGGCATGTTCGATCGTCTGGCAGAAGATGATGGCGCGAGGGTTTATAGTCTGGTCCCAAACCTCTTCAAGTCGCCCCCTAACCGCTTCGTCCCGCTCAGGGATAAAGAGTCGCTTGTTCAGGTCTCTTATGGAGTAGCCGTTCTCTGACGCGTCCCGAACGAAATCCCAATCGATGTTGTCAGCAAACACTCGATACTTCACGTCGGCCAAGTAGCCGAGCTTCATACCTTCGGAGATGGAGACCCGAACGATCGGCTCACCGAAGGTTTGCTCGATGTCGAACCTGTCACCGCGCCATGGGGTCGCTGTCACGCCGAGCCGTTTCGCGCGCGGCAGCAGGTCAAGCATCGTCGCATAGTTTCCAGTCTCGCCGACGTGGTGGGCCTCGTCGACCACAATTAGATCCGGCGTGTACCCGGACTCGATGTAATCACGGGCCGTCGGAGCGACGCCAAACGTCACGCCGGGCAACGAGTTCGGCTTAGATGAGCCGTGTAGGAGCCGCGTCGGGACGTCCTTCGGGATGTCACGCCACATCGCACGTTCAAGTTGTTCGACGAGATCGATCATGTGCGCAGTTACGAGCACCTGTGCGTCTGGGTTCGCTAGGAGGAACATCCTGAGTACCCGACCAGCTATGACTGTCTTTCCGAGGCCAGTCGCCAGGTACACGAGGGCCTCTCCGGACTCGGATAGCGCTGCCCACGCTGCCTCGACCGCGCGGTCCTGGTACTTGTGCAGATCGAACGGCTTGGCACGCTCCGGCGCTCTTTCGTAGATGGTGGACAGACTTTCGCCATTCCACAATGTGACGTTGATACCGACTTCGCTCAACGCCTGCGCCCGGTTCTTTGCTTTTTGTGTAAAACGCTGGTTCGTGACAACCACCGCACGATGAATGTTGTAATGCTGCATTGCGCTGTGCGTTTCGTCCACCGCGTCGAAATCGACGTTTCCCGACTTCTTCCACTTCGCTTGGAAAATCCAGTCCTCGCCTTTCAGGCGACCAAGCACGTCGGCGCCCTTGTCGCCTGGGCCGTCCACGTTGACCACGTCGGTGAAAGCAATCAGGGCGAGTAGCCGTTCCAGTTGCCGCGTGAAGCCCTTCGGACCTTCCTCGATCAGGAAGGTCGGGTCCAGGAATGAAGTTGTCATACCGAAACGATCTCGGCGTCGAGCAGATCGGCCGTCAACAGCAGCCGAGAGAGTTCGAGTGTCTTGTGCATCTGCGGACCTGCAACCATCCTTTGCAGGTCCGCAAGAAGCGCTCCGACGCGCGCGATCTGGTCGGCTTGAGTGTCCTCCCCCAGAGCTGCATAGGTGCTGCGGAAGAGCGCGCCGTCCAAGACGAGAGAGGGGCTGCTGGCCACCAGGTCGTGGAAACCGGCAGCGCTCAGGTATCGCGCGAATTCGCCGCTAGTGATGGCGCCGGACCAGTCGACATCCGGCGCGATGCTGATGGCGATGGTTTCTGCGGCTCGCCTAGAGTCGCCGGATAGGGAGTTCCACAAGGCGGCCGGGTCCTTCGGTGCCAGTTCTGCGAGGCGCTCCCGCATGTTGTCGAGCAGCGCCTCAGCTCTCGCTCGAACGGCCGCCTTGTCGACCCGGCGATCGGGGAATTGTTCGAGGATCAAGGTCACGAGCTGATCTATCGATCCGTCGAAAGAGTAGACGTCCTTCAATTGGGGCGCGGCGCATACCAGCGCGACGTTCATCGGTGACCATCCGTACTGCGCGATCAGCGCTGCACCCGCATCGACGTATACCTCGATCTCGCCTGCGACGATCCGAATCGCATACGGCTGCTTGCGATCGTCTTTCTTCAAGTCGACGCCGGAGGTGACGTAGACACGGAGCACCGGCTGAGCAGTTCCAATTCGGACCTCTCGGTCGGTGTCGGGCAGCAGGGTCGCGGCGTCTCGGTAGCGCGCAAAGCGCTCCGCTTCGGTCTCAGGCTTGACTGGCTCGGGATCGTCAGGCTCGTCGTGGCTGGACGTCTCTCCGGCTTCGTCCCCGTCCTTGCCGAGATGGGACAGACCCTCCTTGTCCAGCCAGTCGTCCTCATCGGTCGACGGCTTCGGCTCGGGCGGCGGCCCGTTTTTAATTTGGTCGTGAGCCTTCGCCGCCTGGTACCAAGTCTCGTCGGTCTCGAACTCTGGGTCGCCATTGCGGAACTTCGCGCCCCAGGATTTGACAGTCTCATGGATCGACGAGGTGCCGTTGCCAGGGATGAGGTAGCGGAGGCCGGGCTTGTTCTCGCGGTAGGCGTTGAAGAGCTGACTCATCGGCGAAGTGTTCTCACGCCCGACGAGACGCATCGCGATCTGCGGCCGCAGAGGTTCAGAACCCCGGACTTTCTCGACCATGAACCGCCATTCGCTGGAGGAGGTGTCGAAGTTGTTCTTGCGGACGTTCACAGGGGCGTGGTCAAGGTGGACCTCGCCGACGATCCGGCCCATACCGAGCTCGATCGGATACTCCAGCTCGAAGTCGCCATCGGGCGTCTCCCAGTCAAAGAGCGACTTGTCCTGATAAGTGATCGCGCGGCCGTGTCGTAGGAATGTAAGGCCAAAATCCGACTTGTCGGCGTAGCGCTGGATGCCGAGCCATCCCCAAATCCGGCGCTCGCGCTCCGTGATGTCCGTGCTCTCGCAGTCGACGCACTTCTCGTAGGCGGCGTTGTACCAGCGGCCACAATTCATACAGGCGTACGCGTTGGTGAGGGGAACGTTGATCTCGATAGCGGTGTGAACCTCGGCACCTTTGTAGGTGACCGAGCGGCTTGGATCCCAGATGCAGGGCAAGTGGGAACGGACCGCCCGGTTGTTCACGTATAGCCGCTGGCCCGCGCCGCCCATCAGTTCAGCACCTGAGTGCCCATCTTGAGGACTGCGCAGCATGTAGGTGTAGATACGACCCAGGTGTCCCGTGGTTTCCTTAATGGCGCGCGTGTACTTCAGCCGCGCCACGATGTCCTCGCGGAGCTTCGTCACCGCGACCAGGGTGCCGTGCTCCTCGCTCGCTTTGTCCTCGTACCGCAGCGGAACATCGTAGGTTGACTCGCGTTGCATCACCGTAAGGTCGATGGTCGCGATGACCCACTGGTCGTCCCCTCGCCGTCCAGTGCGGACCTCAGTAATGCCGCCTAGTCGCGCAGTGGCGATGTTGAAGCCCATCCCGAAAAGACCGAGAGTGCCGAAGCGCTGCTTACCCGACGTGCCGGCGCTGAGCGCGTCCTTTAACTGTTCGGGCGACATCCCGCGCCCATTATCGCCGACCGAGATCGCTGAGGACTTCTCTGCCTTGCCGGAGGTCGGCAGGGTGATGTCGATCCGTGGCTCCAGCGCCGGTTCTTCGGACGACGCCTCGATCAACTCGTCGAGCGCGTTGTCGATCAACTCGCCTAGGCACTGGTGCAATTGGAGGTCGACCTCCGCAATCATCTCCAGGATTCGTGGAGACGGAGTCAGGTTGAGGCTGCTGAGCCGCGTTTCGGTCACGAACTGATCCTCTCCTTGACCAGGGCCTGATGGACGCTCTCGGCTACGACCTGGCCGAGCAGAACTGGCACCGCGTTGCCAAGTTGTCGCATCGCTTCTCCCCAGGAGCCGTGAAGCTCGTAGTCGTCGGGGAAGGTCTGAAGACGTGCACTCTCGCGAACGGTGAAGTACCGCACCGCACCGTCGACATCCCTGAGCATGTTCTCGCCACCTGGCACACCGTGACCGCCCGCCTTCAGCGCCTTAGCTGGCATATCCAAAGGGCTGCCAGTGTGGCCTGGGTAGGAGCGAGCGCCGGGTTGCAGGACGTGGTTGAGGACCAGTCGGGATGGCCTGAGCGCGGGTTTGGGCAGGCCGATGAGGGCGTCGCGGACGGTGCGCCAACGCTGCTTCGGCATATCGTCGGAGAACAACCCTGGGATCCGGAAGCTGGGCCGTTCCGGCCGCTTGTTCGCCGGTACTTCATGCTCATCCCAGTACTCGCCGGTCACCCACTGTGAGCGCAGCAGTGCACGCTTGGAATGACTGGCCGCCGGGAAGGTCCAGTCGACATCGAGGTCTCCCCGGAATCCGACGAAGAACACCCGGTGCCGCTGCTGCGGCACCCCAAAGTCCGCGGCGTTGACCAGCGTTGGCGCGACTCGATAGCTAAGAGCGTAACGCTCGCGACGGTCGATGGCGGCGCGCAGCCGGAGCAGGTGCTCCATCCATCGTTCCCCGGGCTTGGCTCGCAGTGTCGGAAGCGCGAGCCGCAGCTGGATGTACGCATAGTAGTCGGCGAAGGCAGACCGCGTGAGCCCTCGCACATTTTCGATGATGAACGCCCGGGGCCTTAACCGGGCGATGATCTCTGCGGTGGCCGGGAACATGTCGCGCGCATCGTCTGCGGCCCGGCCAAGTCCACCAGACGAGAACGGCTGGCACGGTGGCCCGCCAGCGACAAGATCCACGTCCTTGGTCACCACCGACCAATCGAAATCTCGGACATCGCCCTCGTAGACGTTCCAATCCTCGACCAATTCGTGACCGCGCTCCTTGTTCTCCCGGACCGTGTCGCAGGCCCACCTATCGCGCTCCAGCGTGGCGATCGACTCGAAGCCAGCCGCTTGGCAGCCAAGCGCGAGGCCGCCGGCCCCAGCGAAGAGCTCGACGCTGGCAAAACGAGTGGGCGCATTCTCCACGATGGAGAGGACCGGCGGATCCGCAGACAGGGCGGCGGATACGACCGCAGTCTCGGCCATGTGTTTCCTTCTGGTTATGATCATTGAGTGCAAGCCATCCTGCCCCAAACCGCCGACGGTTGCCTGCATCCAGCGGCGACACGGCGATACGCGTCCGAGGACGCACCCCTCGGCGGCTTGACTGGTGCAGACGGTTGCCCGAACTATTGATTCAGCCCGGTCCTGCGACGCCGTTGGCGGGGGTTCTTGCGCAGCTGCCGCAGGTCCACGTGCTACTCGGAGTCTTCGTCGATCAACAGGTGCGCGATCTGCTGTTCGCGCCTCGCCTTGTAGCCAGCCGCGACTGTGGCCAGGTCCGACCCGGGAGCGTATTTGATAGCGGCACCTAGAGCGTCGACGGCTTCGGGGCCTTCGAGTGACATTTCAGCGCCCACCAAACGGAGGGCTTGCGCGAGCGGCGACTCTGGAGCATCCGGCAACTTCTCAACGTCAAAGGTCCCGTCGCCGCGAAAGATAAGGAAGACCTCGTCGCCGATGCCGAGATCCTCAGCTTCGAGGAAACGCTTGATGCTGCCATAAGCAGGTTGGTGGTTCTTCCACGAGAACTTCTGCGGTCCAAGTCGAGTGGGAAGATCCGCATGCTCTCCCTGCGATATACCAACAACCGTGGCGACGGCGGTCGACGCTCCCCAACCACTCCCCCGCAGGTGGTCCTGGTTAATTGTTGTCCGGAAAAGCCAGTCGTCGCCGCGGCGGTAGTAGCCCTGGACCTTCGCGGGGTTTTTGCCGCCGACGATCTTGACAGACTGCGCGCCTACCATCCCGTTTCGGACCTCGTATGGGGCGCTTCCGGCGTACACGTTAACCGACGCCGCTGACACGCCAAACCGCTCAACCAGTGAATCGACGACGGTTACCAGTGGAAGTTCGCCGCCAGCTTGCTCCAGCAGTTTGCCGACTTCTGTACGGATGTTGCTGTACCTATCCATGCCCCACGACGCCAGAGCCCAATGCTCCACGCCCACTTTGTGCAGTCGGGGGTCAGCACTGAGTTGGTTCCGAAGGTTTCCGAGCGATCCCCGCTTTGCCCGTTCGAACAGTACCTCCATGGTCAATGGCCCACCCTCGATGGAGAGCAGCGCTGCCGCGAGGTCGTTGACGGAGCTCGTGCGCAGCAAGACGAAGCCGCTGCGGACCTCGTATCCAAGGTGCTTCAGCCAATCTGTTAGCCAGGGCAGCGTCCCTGGCTCCTCAGAACCGACCAGGCCTACATCCGCCAGCCTCACGACACCGAACTCGTCAGCAAGTTCGTCGAGATAGATCGCCGTCTCGCGTTCCGCAGCCTCAAAGCTCGGCTCCGCACACCAACCAGCGGCAATCTCATAAGCATCATCAAGGATGTCGATGACGCGCCAAGCCGGCTGGCCGATGCTGTCGACCGGATGGTCAAGAGCAGGCGCTTCGGCAAGAACTTCTGCCAGTGGCCTGACACCACGAATCTGGCCTCGCATGAGCGCAGCGACCTGACCAACTGGAGAACCCTCTGCAACCAGCTCGTGCAGCTTGGCCCTGGCCTTGGACTCAAGTTGGCGCACACGCTCGCGCGTCACTCCGAACTCTTGACCGAGCTCCTCCAACGTGGCCGGCTTCCATGCAAACAAGCGTCGCGCAAGGATCGTGCGAAACCGCTCGTCCATCCCGAGGATCGCTTGCTCCAGCACATCTGCGATGCTCGGTGTCGACGACGGCATCACGTCAGCTGCTGACAGAGCGACCACTCGATCGCGGGCTGCGACAACCTCAGCCGGTACTCCGAGCGCAAGCGGAGCGAGCACCCCCCGATCGATCCTTCCCGTCGTCTGGTTCCACACGGCCAGGATTTCGATGTCTCTGATGAGATCACCGAGCCACGGGCTGGGCGGAGCAGTCTCAGAGACCGTTGAGGCATCGTTGACGAGGAACGTCTGCGGCTGCGACGTCGAACGATCGGCCAGGCTCCGAATGATCGCGGCCACGGTCGCGACCCCGGCGCTGCGGTAAGCCAGAAGCTCCTCGAGTGGCAAGTCGACCAGATGGCTGGTAGTCCGACGCTTCTCGCGGTAAAGCACGTTGTAGGCACGAACCGGCAGGCCGAGCTGCTCGATCGGAACATCCAATGGCATGCCGGGGAGGATCTCACCGATCGACCACCGGCTGAGACGGTCGACCGCGACGCACACGATGCCATCGAGTATCTGGGTCCGACTTACCGGGTCGGTGTTGTCGATTGCCTCATCCCACCAAGAGCCCAGAATTCCGTCGTCGGGCGATGCCTTGCCGGCAAGCCACGGAAAAGCATCCGCCCATACCCTCGGGCGCAGGTCGATGAACTCTGGATCAGGCATCACGATGGGTCCGCAGTCTTAGTCGCGGCAGGGTCGTCAACTGCAACGACATCTGCCTTCTCCGATACGACGACGGTGTACTGGATGAGGTCACGCTTGCTGCGCACAGAGGCATCGGGGACGCGCAATGAGATGAGTCCAACGACATTGGTCCGATCAACTGGAGCCGCCTCGCTGGTTTCGTCCTGATCGGCGACCAACGAGATCACGAGCACCCCCCGAGTGCTGCTCCTCCCCAGAGTGGGAAAGTCCTTGCCTTCGGGCAGAGGGCTTGCAGCAAGGATGTTGCGCTTGTTCTCACCGGTGAAATCGATCCGCGGATCTTGGCGACGCGCGCGTTTCCAGATCGGAGCGTCCTGTCCAAGTTCATCGAGCCAGAGCATGCGGCCGGGTGTCTGCCTTTGCGGCCAGACGATTCCCCAGTCTTTGATGCGTTCGTTTTCCATCGCCATGGCGATGAACGACCGAAGTGGCGCAATCACACCCAAGTAGTCAGGATGCCATTTAAGTTTGTCGAAGTAGTTCAAGAAATCGGCAGCATCGATGAGACCGACCTTAGCCTTCTGGTCCTTCGCGATTTCGCCGTCTGTGTACGGTAAGGTCGCGTCTTTGGTTGCCTTCTTCAACAACGGAAGGATTACCTTGTCCAAGTTCGCCCTGTTCTGCACCTTCCCTTTGTCGTCCCTCGGTGGGATTGACGACAGCTGGTGAAACGCACCGACCGACGCGCGTGACTTCACGACCGCATTGAACATTTTGTTCCGTGCGGTGGGTTTGAGCCAGGGCAAGTGCTGGCTCACCAGCGGTGGAATCTGTCGCGGCTCGACGATCGGTTTGCCATCCTCATCAAAGCCGGCATACTTGGCCAGCTCATCACGAAAGGCCTCCTCGTCAAGGAGTAGAGCCTCGAATGCGTCGTAGAGGTCAACTCTCGAATCGCGGCGAATGTAGAGACGTACCAAGTCGCGGTAGCCCTCGCGGAACCCGAACCATCGGCCGGCCTGCATCAGGGTGTCAGCTTGTCCGGCCTTGCGACGGAAGAACGACACTGTGAGGCCCTCGACGGTGAATCCTCGACTGAGCTTCGCGCCGCCGACGAGGACGCGCCAGACCTTCCCCGCGTCGAAGTCGAGCGCCTGCTGCTGATCCTGAACCGCCTTGTCTGAATTCACGATGAGCACCGGGTCCGAGCCTGCGCTCGTCATCTCAGCCATGGCCTGGGCCACGAATGGCCTAACGTCGTCGAAGCTCGCCGGAACAGGGTCGCCATTGACGCGAGCGATCATCACGGGCAGGAAGTCATCGTCGAAGAGTTTGCGCAGGCGCGTTAACCCTTCACCGGACGTGAATTTTCCGCTGTTCCAGAGAGAGCGCACAACGAAGGCCGAATCGAGATGAGTCTTGTTGCTCAACTCCTCGTGCACGAGCATCGTGTGATGCCGGTGAAGCTTGCCATCCATAGACTCGCGGTATTTCTTGATTGCTCCGCTCAGGACCCAGGCATCGAGAGCATCGCCGAGTTCCGCCTTGCGCAGAAGCGGTTCCTGGTCCGGAGCGCCCTTGACAGAACGTACAAAGGCGAGCTCATTAGATGTCGCTACTGTCTTCTCAACAGTCTCCCAGTCGGGGTCAACGTCGTGGAACTCCTGAACGCCCATATAGTCTGCGGGTCGGGGCAAGGACAACACGAAATCCGACGGGAAAAGGTTGCTTTCGTCATCCGGGTCGATGAACACGTTCGCGAAAGGCGTCGCCGTATATCCAACGTACTGCGCACGCGGAACTATCGCCATCATCTCGGTGATGCGCTCGTTGATTTTGGTGCGCTCTTGTGACTTCTTCGGGTCCTTGGTGTTGACCGATGCGAGATCGGATTCGTCGTCGATAATAAGAGCAGGCAACTCCTTGAGCATGGCCTGCAGGGGACTCAAGTCCTTGATCAACTTGCTGAGCGGCGCCGAGTTCTTCTTCACTATGACTACATAGGCATCGGTGTGAAACAAGTTCTCCGGTGCATTCAGCGGTTTCGTCCTGTCATGACGCTCATAGCGAAGTTGCGACATCCCCTGAGGCAGACTCTTGTAGTCATGGTGATGGGTGGTCACGCGACGGATCCGTGCCACCCCCGGTTGATTCAGCGCCTGCTCGGAGTGCCGGACGAATTTGTCTGCGAGCCAGTCTGCGTCCTGCTGATAGTCTAGCCCCTTTGCTACTTCCGGATCTGCGGAATCCTGGCCAGCAAGGACATTTTCGACACCCATGAGTTCCATGTCGATGCGGCGCTGAGTCTGAGCGCGGAGGATTTCGATCGTGCCGGTCATGACGACGATCAGGCGGTAGCCAGCATCGACCGCCTTTGCGATGACGCCCGTGAAGTTGGCTGTCTTGCCGCTCTGCACGTAGCCGACCACGAGCCCCTTCGTCTGCTTAACCTCGACGCGCGTTGGGTCGGCGAGGCGCTCGATCACTGAGTTAGTACCTTGGTCTAGCGTCGCAATCGACGACGCTGGCCATTTTTTAACCTCCGCGAGATACTTCTCGTAGTCATCCCAGTAGAGACTGCTTCGCTGGTGCCGGGCCTCTTCGTACCAGGGCTCGAACTCCCGACTGATGACAATCGTGTCTTCCTGATGGACCGGAATGACGGAACGGATTTCTCCCTCTGCTGCAGGTGACAGACCCAGTGCGCTAACAACGGCGACCCGTCGCGCGACCGTGCCTGAACCCGCCTCGACACCGTCGGGTCCAAGCAGCACCATGTCGTCGCTGGCATCCCACTTAGCGAAGGCGAGGCGAAGCGCGATCATGGCGTTGTGGTTGATGGGTGCGCTCTGAACGAAGGCGACCAGTTCTTCCTCCGACACCTGAATGCCACCGAATATGGCGAGAGCGGGCAACAACGGCCTAGGAGATTGCTCCGCGAATCCTTGTAGAAGGTTACGGAGTGGCGTTCCCCAGGCCGGAGATGTTCCACCTTGAACCTGGGTCATGAATGCTCCTCATCAACAGTGACGAGACCTGCCAACGCCCCAGGTAGAGCACTGGGATGGAAGTAGGTTAGGTCTACGCGGTACGACAGATCGCTGACCATCTTGAAGTTGGGAACACCCCCGGCAAGCCGTGAAGCAGTCAGGGCTGGGAACTGCTCGTCGACGAGGAAGGCACGCGGCTCGTTCCGCTTGGTCCAAGATGTGCTGTAGAGCTCCACGTCGGCGTCATCCCACCCCAACGCCTCCAGCTTGGCGTCAACCTTCGGGCGATAGCCGCCCGCCTTCGCCCGAATACCTGAGATCATCTGGCCGAGAGTCAGTCCGCGCTCGTGATTGGTTCGCGTCAGCTGGATTGAGATCAGACTCAGCGGAACACCCCGTACTGGGATGAGCTGCGTGAACCCGTGCATCATGTGCCGGCGCTGCTCGCCTGACGTCGTCTTGATCTCTAGGTGGACATCGCTGAGTACAAAGTCGTGCTCCTCCGACAGCGGTCCTTGCCAAGATTCGACTGCAGGACCTGAGCCAGCCTTTTCGATCAAGTACTCCAAGACCAACAGCTCGCCAAAGAGTCCCAATTCTTTCTCGACGCTGAGGCCGGCCTTCCCCAGGAAGAGATTGCGATGCTTAGTGACGGCAGTGGCAACTGCGGCGGCGAGCGGCTCTCCGAGCAATTGCAGTTGGTCCGCCACACTCGTGAGGAGGCTGTATGCGCCGTGCACGTTGCCTTCGACCGACACCGTGAGCTCAGCAAGGTCTCCTTCGTCTGAGTCGACCGGCTTGAACCTGATGTTGCGCCACTTCGCGACGACGGGTTCTGGAGGCGTGAAGGCAGTGATCAGGGTGATCGTTCCATTGGCTGGGTGAAGGTCGAGCTTGCACGCGGGTGCCCCGGCGATCGGGAGCACCACCGGGTGTCCCGACGTCCACAAGAAGTCGACGTTCGCCACCGAAAGGTGACGCGCATCCTCAGCCTGCTCGGTCACGCTCGGTTCTCCCGTCTTACTCACCGCGCATGATTTCTTCGGCTTCAACCGCTGAGCCGAGAATTTCGCGCCAAAGCAAAATGTTGTCCTTGTCCTTCGGCCCCAGGTGCGCGCCTTCGAAAACCTTGTGGGTCAGCAGAAAGAGCAGCGCCTTCAGCACAGGCGCGTCGTTCAGGCTTCGCCGCTCTGGAGCGAACAAATAGCGATAGCGGGAATTGATCCACAGCGTGCTGTTGCCGAAGTCCACGTCGATGAACTCGCTCTCGGGGAGAAGCTTCCACTGCAGGTTGAGAGAGTCGGATCGAAGCAAGGGCAGCTCCGCCTCAATCGACTTTCGCAACTTCGGCGCGAAGCCCTTGTCCGGGGCGATCACTGGCTGCCGCTGGCTAACGCGTCGGTTTCCCTCCACGTAGCAGGCCTCGGCGTCCTTCAGGTACGCATCGAAGGTGGTGCCGTCCTTCGCCGCTGCGTGGGCCAGCGCATCCCGGAAGATCGGCTCGAAGCGAAGGCCAGCCTTCTCCGGGTTCATAGTGAGGAAGGAGCCGATCGCCGTCTCTTCGTCGAGCATGACTCGAGCGAGTTGCCGATGAGCCGATGAATTGGCGACCTCCGACCACCCCCCTACTTGCAAAAGACGGTCGTTCCTGTAGATGTAGAAGCCCTGAAAGCGGTCCCCCGGCTTGCCGTTGATCCGGAAACCGGGGATGTCGACCTTCGGCGGCCAGATGTGGCAGTGGAGCGTGATCTGCTCGTCGCCGGATTCCGCGACGACCGCCTTGGGATACGCGGGATGACCAGATCTGGCGTAGCCGAATGGGTCAAGGGGCTTCACAGGGGTGCCGATCCCCTCGTCGGCGTACTCCAGCTCGTCGACCAGGATGTCGATGTCGAGGACATCCTTCGCGATGAGACGGTGGAAGGTCACGCCCAGATGCGACCGGAGGCCAATTTCCGCGTTCGCCATCCAGGTGCGGGCCTCCTCGGTGTTGGCGCCGCGGTAGGTGCTGCGCAGCTCGCTCCAGACGACCGACGTTCCTCGGCCAGCTCCGGTAACGCGCTTGCGGTGAGCGTCGGCATCCGCCGCAGCGTCAGCGGACAGCACCTCACACGAGAAGTCTTTAGAGAAGTCAGCACGCTGGATGCGGCGCCCTACAGGGGTCGCTCCGTACTTCGAAGACCAGACGGTCAGAACATCGGCGTGCCCAAATGACGCGGCTTTCATCCCAATGCCGAAGTGACCGAGGTCGTTATGAGCATACTCGCGCCGGTGACCGAGAGTCATGGCCTTGTCCGCCGATGAGGAATCCATCCCGTTACCGTTGTCGATCACCTCGACCTGAACGAGTCGGTCGTTGTCGGTTAACAGACGGACGGCGATCTTGGTCGCTCCGGCGTCGAGGCAGTTGTCGACGAGATCAGCAATTGCAGACTCAAGGGTGTGGTTTGCGCCGAGGCTCTTGACCAGACCGGCGTCTGGTTCGAGCTTAATGGTTTCGACCACGTCGGGCCTGCTCACCACCCGACCGCCGCGCCTGGACAATGTGGATCTCTCGAACATCTCCTACACGACTGCCCTGCTGGCTGACGCGCTGAACCGGATGACTCGCAGATGCTCAGCCGAACAATGCCTAATTTCATACAATCCCCCACTGGACCCTGCCAGCTCTTGGCTTCCTGGCCATAATGTGCTTGCCCGCCGCTTTGGTCGTTGAGCACCGCGCTTGGACGAGATGCGCAACCGCAGCGGTGCGTCGTTGATCCGTCCCCGATGGGCCTATCGGGTGAACCGGCTGGATCGTTACATGGCGTTGCCGTGATTTCCGCGCAGAAGACAGACCGGCCTAGCGCCGGCACCAGCGCGAGTTGGCCGGCATCGATCAAGGACGGTCGTATGACATGACGTTGACCGCAGCCCGAGACGCGGACATATGCCTGACATGCGTTCCCGTTCAGGCGCGATCCAAGTTCGGCCGGCGAACCTCTACCTTCGAGCACGTCGGCGCCGACAGCTAACTTGGTAAGACGGTGCTACTACAGGTTGGGGTTCGCAACCTGCTCCGCGTCGAGTCCGTACGTCGGCTCGTCTCGTCGGCAGAGCGCGCTGGTCGCGCCTCCGGACCGGGCCGGCGAAAATTTCCTGCAGGGGATCAGCTGTGCAGCAGTATGCGTGCCATGCTGTTCAAACCGCGACGGCAGGAGGCACAAGTGGCACGTCTTCGTTCAATCGAGCCCGGAACGCAGGTCGTCAGGGTTCATCCGACAGAGGTTGATTGCTTCTACCAGACACTCACAGACCAGTCAGGGCAAACATATCTGCATCTCTCGACGTTCGGCTCCGACGAGAGGCAGTCCACGCCCAAGAGCAGCCAGTCGCTGCAGCTCGATGAGACGGCTGCCCGCCAGCTGCTCCAGATTCTGCGTGAGACCTTCCATCTCTAGGCCCATATTCAGGTTGCCTCGTACCCTTCCACCAGACGAAGGTCCGGGGAATCCTGCGGTCGCAAACCGGGGATGGCTGGCTCCTATGTCGCAAGGACGCGCCCAACTCATTAGGCCGCTATCGAGATGGCCTGAGCGAACTGCGGGTATCGCGCGCGTTCCCAGGCCGGGGTTTCTTCCCATGGAGTGATGTAGCCGGGTTACGGCCCGGGCGGTACTTCTTGACAGCGGCGATCCATGCCCCCCGGAAGATGTGGCCTTCTTCGTTCGAGAACGTCTTCCTCCTAGTGGTCATGAGCGACATCAGGCCAACAGCGCTGATCTCCGAGTTGAGTTGACGGCCAAGTCTCGGCGCCGAAGGCCCGAGCGCTTCGAGATCGACGAGTACGCCTCCTCGGCTGCACGAGGACAGACTCTGACCTAGAGCGTCGATGAAAGCCGTCTCGGCCAGCTAATGTCGCAGAGCTCCCAATACCAGATTTTTGCTCTTCACGCAATCGCGAGCCGTCGAATCTGAGCCAACCATCATTTGATAGCACCCGGTCAGAGAATGAAGCTCTTGCGGTCGCGGTCAGTTGAAGGGGTCGGTTCGCAGGGTGGTGGGGGATTTGCCGGTTCGGCGGCGGAGGAGGGCGCGGAGGGTGCTGGATTGTTGGTAGCCGACTTCTTGGGAGATGGTTTCGAGGGAGAGTTTCGTCGTACGGAGGAGGTGGAGGGCGCGTTCGATTCTGAGGTCTTGGATGTAGCGGATGGGTGAGGTGCCCATGGTTCGCTGGATGGTGCGTTGGAGGGTTCGTTCGCTGATTTCGAGGTATTTGGCCGCGGCCGGGATGCTGATTGGTTCGTGGAGGCGGTCGCGGGTCCAGTGTTCGAAGGCGGCGACGGTGGGGTCGTTCTGGGCGAGGGCGCTGGGCAGGATGTACGGCGTTTGGGATGGGCGCTCGTCGATCACGAGGTAGTGGGCGACGAGGTCTGCGACGCCTGGGCTGATGGTGCGGACTATTTCGAGCGCCAGGTCGAGGTGGCCGAATCCGGCGCCGGCCGTGGTGATCATGTCGTCGTGAATCAGCATGCTTTCCGGAAAGAGGCGGACCTCGGGATAGCGATGGCGGAAGGCGGGTGCCAGCGACCAAGTGGTCGTTGCTCGCAGCCCCTTCAGGATGCCGGACTCGGCCAGCAGGAACGTGCCGGCGCAAGCGGATGCGATGGCGGCGCCGTCGACATACGCCTTGGCGATGAGCTCCCGTGCCGGCAGCGACTCGTCGCCGGATGCGAATTCGATCAGGGCATCGGGCCGGCGCTCATTCACAGCCGGTACTACGAGTAGGTCCATGTATTCGACCCGAGCAACCGGCGCGCACTCGACGAGGTGCCCGGCCGACGTCCGCACCTCCGATTCGAACCCGATGGAGGTGACATTCCAGCGATCGGTTTCACCCGACTGTTTCGCCATGGTGTTGGCCGCTTCCAGTACGTCGAGGACCGAGGCCAACCCGGAGTCGAATACGCCATCGCAGACCAGAACAGCAATTTCCATGTCGGAAAGGTAGCGCCGCGCGCCGCAGAATCGGCGGGGCAGACCGGGGCATTTTCGATCTGCCCCGAGCTGCCCCGCCGAGGGGTTATCGGGCCGAGTCGATCAGGTCGTCGATTGATTGGGCGACGATGGTTGGGTCGTCGTTCGGGATGTCGTGGCCGCCGAAGCGGGCGAGCTTGTGGGTGGCGCCGAGATCGGCGGCCAGAGATTGTTGGTGGTGTTGCCATCGTTCGTCTAGGTCGGTGAGGCCGAAGGGGTGCCAGGGTTTGACGTCGACGCCGGGCCAGCGGCTGACGCGGCTGGCGATGACGCCAGTTGGTACGCCGAGGGGGCGTCGGCTCTGCGCGACTTCGGCGACGCTTGCGGATACGTCGTACGAGAGGCGTCCGTCCGGAGCGATGAGGATTGGTTCGGTGATGTCCAGGTTCAGGTGGATGTCGCTGGTGTCGACGAGAACCAGTCCGGCGACAGGCCAACGCGCAGCGTAGATCAGCGCGATCAGACCTCCGATCGAGTGACCGACGAGGACGAACGGTCCCTCGAGACCGGTCGCGACGAGGAGCCTGTGCAATTCCTCTGAGGCGGCGCCGACAGTGCGCACCGAGGCCGGGGCCTCGCTGTCGCCGATTCCGGGACGGTCGTACGTCAGAAGCGTGGTCGAGTTCCGCAGGGCGGCGATGGCCACGTCCCAGGAGTCCTTCCCGGCGCCCGCCCCGGAGACGAAGACCACCGTTGGCGATCCTTCGCCCGAGATCTCCGCCGCAACCTCATACTCGCCGACATCGAATTTGGTGGTCGCCATGGCACCGAGCCTAGGGGGCGGTTGGCTGCTGGATTGTCGACTTGGGAGAGTTGGCTTATGCCGAAGAGTCGAGGTCGGAAGCCGGACAAGCGTTCGAAGAAGGCCTACCGGAGCCCAGCCGGACGCACACCGACGGCCGGCATCACTGGGGCGGACAATGCGGAGTATGCCGAGACGCTGGACGACGAAGCCGAGCGGCGGGCGTTCGCGATGCCGTATGTCGATGCCCGGATCGGGGACGAGGACTTCCGGAACCTGAACCCGGACTCCGAGGACGAACGCAGTCTGTTGATCGAGGGCGAACATCCCGAATACCAGGTGGATCCCGAGTTCGAGGGTGAGATCGACGGCGTCGACCCGCGCCTGCACCTCGCGATGCATCAGATCGTCACGAACCAACTCTGGGACAACGACCCGCCAGAGGTGTGGCAAGCGGCGAGCAGACTCCGCGACCTCGGCATGGACAGGCACGACATCCTGCACGCCATCGGCGAGCTGAACGTGGCTCATCTCCATGCCGCCTTGACGGCTCACGAGCTCTTCGACCTCGAGCGATACCGCGCCGAACTCGATCAGCTCGGCCGCGACGAGTTCACCGGCTGATCGACACGCCGTACGCGGTGCCAACCTGTACGCCGTACGCGGCGCCGGCCTCGTACGCCGTACCGTCACTCGCGGGCGAGCTCGATGAGTTCGTCGATTGATTCGGCGACGATGGTTGGGTCGTCCTTCTGGATGTAGTGACCGCCCACTCGGGCGACTTTGAGGGTGGCGCCTAGGTCGGTGGCTAGGGTCTGATGGTGGCGTTGCCAGCGGTCGGCCAGTTCGGGGAGGGTGAAGGGTTTCCAGGGGTCGGGGTCGGTTTCGAGCCAGCGGTCGGCGCGGCTTGCGATGACGATGCCTGGTACGCCGAGGGCGCGGCGGCTCCGGGTGACTTCGGCCGCGGTGGCAGCCACGTCGTACGAAAGTTCGCCGTCCTCGATCGTGAGATACGGCTCGGCGACGTCGAGGTCCAGGTGGATGTCGGTGGCGTCGACCAGGACATAGCCGGCCAGATCCTCAGGCCATTGCGCCGCATAGATCAGCGCGATGAGTCCGCCGATCGAGTGGCCGGCCAGGACGAACGGGCCGGGGAGGCTGGTTGCCGCGAGTAGCCGGTGCAGCTCCTCCGCGGCATTGCCGAGCGAGAGAGACATGTCTGTCGTCGGGATGCCACTTGCGCCGATTCCGGCGCGGGCGTAAGTCAGCAGAGTCGTCGATGAATGAAGAGCCGAGATGGTTGCAGTCCACGGCTCTCCGGCATCGCCGCTGCCGGAGATGAAGACGACCGCCGGCGACCCTTCCCCCGAGATCTCGGCTGCAATCTCGTACCCGCCGACGTCGAACTTGGTGGCTGCCATGGCGACGACCCTAAAACCCGAGAAGGGCACCGGACCTGCGCCGGCCGAACGCAGTACGGGATCAGAGGCGGCACGTAGTACGGACTAAGAACGAGCAGCGATCGAACTGAGTGGATTCTCCTGTTGGACATCTCATCGCCCGAGAGAGAGGTTGGGAGGTATGGAATTCACTCATCTTGGCCGGACCGGCCTGACTGTCAGCCGTATTTGCCTGGGCACGATGAACTTTGGGCCGCATACCAGCGAGGACGACTCGCACGCGATCATGGATGCGGCGCACGAGAAGGGCATCAACTTCTTCGACACCGCCAACGTGTACGGGCGGAGCGTTGGGAAGGGTGCGACGGAGGAGATCGTCGGACGCTGGTTTGCGAAGGATCCGAAGAACCGTGAGAAGACTGTGCTCGCCACCAAGCTGTACGGCGACATGGACGAGTGGCCGAATGAGGGCAAGCTCTCCGCGCTCAACATTCGCCGCGCGCTCGACGCCAGCCTGAAGCGCCTGCAGACGGATTACATCGACCTCTACCAGTTCCACCACATCGACCGCGAGACGCCGTGGGACGAGATCTGGCAGGCGATCGAGGTCGCCGTACAGCAGGGCAAGATCCTGTACGCCGGAAGCAGCAACTTCGCCGGCTGGCACATCGCCCAGGCGCAGGCTGCCGCGGAGAAGCGGAACTTCACCGGGCTCGTCAGCGAGCAGTCGATCTACAACCTGATCGTTCGCGACGTGGAGCGCGAGGTGTTGCCGGCGGCGCAGGAGTACGGCCTCGGCGTCATCCCCTGGTCGCCGCTGCAAGGTGGTCTCCTCGGTGGGGTGATCCGCAAGGAGAACGAGGGCGTACGCCGTACCGAAGGCCGCGCCAAGGAAGCTCTGGAGCGCATCCGTCCCCAGATCGAGCAGTACGAGGCGCTGGCCGATGAGCTCGGGCACGAGCCGGGCGACGTCGCACTCGCGTGGCTGCTGCACCAGCCGGCCGTCACCGGACCGATCGTCGGCCCGCGCACCATGGAGCAGCTCGACTCGGCTGTACGCGCAGTCGACGTCAAGCTAGACGACAAGACCCTCGCCAAACTCGACGAGATCTTCCCGGGCTACAAGACAGCCCCCGAGGACTACGCCTGGTAATACCGCTTGCCTGAATTGCCTAGCGAATCGCCTGTACGCCGAACCGTCGGCGTACAGGCGATTTGTCTTAAGCGAATCCGAGCCCGTGCGGCAGCTGGTGGCGACGTCGACGAGCCATGGTGGTCTGGCGGGTGAGAGGCCATGCTCGAAGAACGGGATCGCCCTACTCGGGGCTGCAGTCGGCGATCCGTCATTCGCGTTGGGGCGGTTGGGGGAACGTTATGCACGAGCAGACAAGAATTGTTAGTACTCCGGACGGTCGGGAGCTGGGTATTTGCACGTGGGGAGATCCGGATGGCGCTCCGATGTTCTTTCTCCACGGCACACCGGGGAGCCGGTTCCTGCGTGAGCCGGGTGATGGGTACCTGCGCAATCATCTCCGGGTGTTCACCTACGATCGGCCCGGTTATGGAGTCTCCACGCGGGCTCCTGGTCGGCGCGGCGCGGACGCGGCGGCCGACGTACTCGCGATCGCGGACGCGTTCGGGCTGGAGCAGTTCGGAGTCGCCGGCGTCTCGGGTGGTTCCTCTCCGGCGTTGGCCGCGGCGGCTCTGTTGCCGGATCGCGTCAGCCGCTGCGCAATCATCGTCGGGTCTGCTCCCTTCACCGCCGAAGGGCTCGACTTCTATGACGGCATGGACGAGCAAGCTCGACAGGGCTGGGAGCATGCCGCCCAGGGCGAAGCCGCGCTGGAGATCGACTGGCGGGCGTTCATGGACTGGGTGGACGCCGGCTTGCCGGAGCTGGAGCAGCAGGTCTCGGACGACAAAGTCCGGGCAATGTTGATGGAAGCATTCGTTGAGTCCGGCCGGCAAGGTTCAGCCGGCTATATCGACGACTGCCTTTCCGACGGCCGTGACTGGGGGCTCTCTGTCGAGGATATCCAAGTGCCCACCCGAATCATGCTGGCCCGCGATGACACCTCGGTTCCCACAGCACATGGAGAATGGCTCATGCGCCAACTACCCAACGCGGAGTTGCTGTGGGTCGACGGCGGCCATTTCGGTCCACGCGACGAGGCCGAAATGCGATTGCTGAACTGGGTGGGCCACGGCACGAGCTCAACCGGCTGACCACACCTGCCGCCGTCACGAGGTGGATCTTGACCTGCGGACGATAGAGCAAGCTGGTGATACTGGCGGCTTGAGTCAGCGGGTCTGACTTGCCGAATTGCCTGCCGAGCGCTCGGCGTACAGGCGAGTTGTCTCTTTAGGCCGGGTTCTGTGCAGAGGTCTGAACGCCGCAGGCGCGGAGTACGGTTGGGCGCACAGACTGACTGCGGTTCGGGTGAGCGATGTGAACTTCAGCGATGAACTGCTTCGGTTGCTCGAGCAGAGCTCGGATGGCATGACGGACGCTGAACTTGCCGCTCGCCTCGATCGACGGCATCAGCAGATCAATCAGTACTGCCGGCAGTTGGCAGATGTGGGGCGGCTGATCAGGGATTCGGCCAGCGGGACCGTCATCAATCGACTCGTAGATGCGGCTACTGCCCCGACAACTCCCGCACCCGCTGTCCGCGACAGTTCGGCGGATCGTGCGTGGCCGCATGAGGCTGCTGTTCAGAGTGCGCTGGTCGGCTGGCTTGTCCGCGAGGGATGGCAGATTGTGCGGGTCGCGGATACCGAGACCCGAGAGGTGAAGGGCTACCCAGGGGCGACCTATGCGCGGGGCCCGAATGCGGGTCAGCCGAAGCCGACTGCACCGACGTTGCAAGCTAGCCATTGGCTGGCAGGTGCGATCTTCAAAGCCATGCGCTTGAGAGGGGCCGATGACGACGCCCGTGTTGTGGTCGCGTTACCAGATGCGAGTCGGTACGGCGCGTTGTTGACCGAGGTGGATCAGAGTCTGCGTGGTGCGCGGATCGAAGCGTGGATGGTCGCCGAGAGCGGTGAACCGAGCGCCCATTTCGGGGCCTGGCCGGAGGACCTTTCCTGATCCTTTAGCTAGAGGCGACGTTGCTTGTGGGGAGCATGCCGATGAGGGCGTCTGCTGCTAGGGATGCGGCGGAGCCGGTGGGGATGGCTACTGAGACTTGCCAGCAGTCTGCTGAGTTGGGAGCTAGCGGGACGGTGACGTGGTCGCCTCGTTTGGCAGCGATGCGTTCTGGGACCAGTGCTACGCCCAGGTTGTGGCTGACCAGAGCTAGGAGCGTGTGGACGTCGTTGACCTCGATGGTGATGGGGTGAGCGACGCCGGCAGTGGCGAAGGCGTGGTCGGAGATCGCACGTGCGCCCCAGGTGGGGTCGAAGTCCACGAACGACTCCCCTGCCAAGTCTGGGAGTGAGACCTGCGAGGCCTTCGCCAGACGGTGCTCTGGTGAGCAGACCATGACCATGGATTCCGTGGAGACTGGGCGGAGATCCAAGCCGGGGATGGGGTGACCGGCTGTGGCTACGAAAGCCACGTCCAGGCGGCCGGAGGCCAGCTCGTCGAGCATGGGAGTGGAGCCGCCCTGGCGTACCTCGATCTCTACGCCTGGGTAGGCGGAGCGGAACTTGGCTAGCAGGGCCGGTACGTCGACTACGCCGAGGCACTGCTCCAGGCCGACTGACAGGTGACCACGGAGAAGGCCTTGTACAGCGGCGACCGCGTCCTTCGCTGCCTCGGCGGCCGCTAGGGTCCGGCGGCCTTCGCAGAGGAGGGCTCGGCCGGCTTCGGTGAGTTCGACGCTGCGGGTGTTGCGGACGAAGAGAGAGGTGTGGAGCTCGCGTTCGAGGGCGCGGATCGACGCGGACAGGCCGGACTGCGAGATCGACATCGCCTCAGCCGCCCGGGTGAAGTGCTTCTGCTCGGCGACGGCGACGAAGTGCTCAAGATGCCTCAGCTCCATGACTCAGAAGTATATGTGATCGGTGTAGACGAATTCTTCGGTCGTAGATGTCACCGTGTGTGGGCCGATTTGGGTTGCGTGGCCGGATCGGCCGCGGGCAGACTCACGTCCATGGTCTCGGTGGTGCAGAACGTGGCGGTCGACTGTGCGAATGCCTACGCCTTGGGTGAGTTCTGGAGCAAGGTGCTCGACGCTCCGCTGCATCCGGAGGACAAGCCAGGCGATCCCGAGATCGACGTGATGCTGCCGGAGGGGCCGTGGCTTCACTTCAACGAGGTACCTGAGCCTAAGACCATCAAGAACCGGCTCCACCTGTGCCTCCGCCCGAAGACCACCCGCGAAGAAGAGGTCGAACGCCTGTTGACCCTCGGCGCCACCCTCGTGGATGACCGCCGCGAACCCAGCGGCCCCGGCTGGGCCGTCCTGGCAGACCCCGAAGGCAACGAATTCTGCGTACTACGCAGCGAATCCGACCGAGCTGCCTCTTCCTAGGCCCCGGCCTCTCCACCGCTTTCGATCCGACCGGCTGAAGAGATCCAGCTCCGCTCCCCGGCCGCCCGACCCGACCCGACAGCGGACTCCGCACCTGCCGGGCCCGGGCCCGCTGACACGATGTTCGCCCGATACCGCGAAAGTGACCCACCAGCGGCCGAATATCCTGCCAGCGCTTGCCGAACACCGTCGATTAGGACCCGGAGGGGCTCTCGCCGACTCGGACGACAACGAATTCTGCGTACTACGGAGCGATTCCGACCGAGCTGCCTCTTCCCGAGCCCTGGTTGTCCACAGGCTTGGATCCATCCAGCCGGGGCGTTGCAAACTCCATATCTTCCCCGGCATGACAGACCTGACAGCGGATGAGACCCGCACTCCTTGGCCCTTCGACCCAGCCGCAGATCTCTTGGATTCGGCCCAGGAGCATCTGCTAGACGAGCAGCCGGATCGCGCGATCGCTGTCTGGCAGCTGCTGATCAAGGCTGGCGGGGAAGCCGGAGATTGGGCTCGCCTAGCCTACGTCGACTACCTGTTCGAGTCGGAGCAAGACGATGCTGCGCGAACTGAGCTGGCAATGCTTCTCGCCGGATGGCGAGTGCTCGAGGCCCCGTGGCGTCACACTGCTGAACTGCTGGAAGAACGCGGGGAGTTGGAGTGCGCCCTCTATTGGTACTCCGCAGCGGTCGGCGGTCTGTCCAAGGTGGCGACCGGTGACCAGCCTCGTTGGGCCAACCACCTGAGGGCCGGTCGTCGAAGGCTTCGGTGGGCACTGGAGATCCCGCTCGACGACGAAGATCTACGAGCAGCAACCAGCGAAGACGAGGAGGAGGACAAACAGGGCATGGTGACCCGGCTGCTCGTCGAGCCGGAGGTGATCGATGGGCGTCTGCAGTTCTGGACTCGCGACAACTTCGCGAAGACGCATAGGCTCTGGTCCCGGCTGGAAGCGCAGGACGCCGAGGCTCCCTACTATCGCTACGTCGAAGGCGTTCTCCGGGCAGCCGAAGGCGGCCGGCGGCTCACCGTCGTACCGCGCACCTTCGAAAGCTGGCTGCGCCTGCTCGATGTCGCCGACGACGCCCGCCGGCTCGCGGATGTGCCTTCACTGATCAGTCGGTACGACGAAGGTCGGGCGATCCCCTGGCCGCCGGGGCGGAACCAGCCTTGTTGGTGTGACTCGGGCACGAAATACAAGAAGTGCTGTGGGGCCGCGGCGTGAGAGGGGGCTGAGGGCAAGGGATGCGGGAGACGGCAGGCGTGGATCGGTAGGGTGGGGGTATGGCTGATGAGTTTCGGGTTGAGGTTGAGCTGAACGACGCTGAGCACGGGCTGTCGTTCTGGGAGCGGTTGCGGGCGCTTGATCTTGATGACGACGCGCGGAAGCGGCTGAGCGGCAATGTGACGGTGACTCGGGACGGGTCGCGGTTGATGATCTACGCGAACTCCGAGGAAGACGCGCTGCAGGCTGAGAGCGCGGTTCGGGAGGTCGTCTCCGAGGATCACCTGAGCGCTGACTACACCCTGACTCGCTGGAGCCACGCCAAGCAGGAGTGGGTCGACCCGAGCACGGCACCGGATCCGGCTGACGCCGCCGAGCCGAGCTATGAGGGCGTCGAGACCCCGGATCCGCGCTACGTCGTACTCCAGGCCTACAAGCCAGAATTCATCCGCGCCCTCGGCCTCTGACCGCCGCTGCTCTCGGCATTCGCGCGCGCCGTCGCGCAGTACGAACCTGATCGCGCACCGCACCTGGCAGACCCCATCGAGCCGCAGTGGGTGCGATGAGCGCAGGTCAAGCGCTGCGCGGTACGAGGGTGTAGCAGTGTCCCCGGATCGCCTCGAAACTATGCTCCCGCACCTCGGCCGTCGTGGCTGCGGAGGTTTCGTTCGACACCGCTTGTTGGCGAGTTCTGACACCGCCGGGCACGTGTCGGTGCCGCGGATGTTGGTTTGCGTCGACACCGCTTCCGCGCCCGACGGGTGTCAGGTTGTCCGCTGCTTTGTGGCTTGGGCCAGACGGTAGGAGTCGGTGCCGGTCTCGAGGATGGTGCCGCCGAAGGTGAGTCGGTCGACGATGGCTGCGCATAGCCGGGGGTCGGTGAAGGTCTTGGTCCAGCCGGCGATGGTCTTCGCCGACGTCATCTCGTCGGCGGCCTCGACGAGCTCGTTGGCAAGCTGGGTCGCCAGGGTGTACTTGACCCGGTTGCCGGCCATGGCGGCCTCAGTGCCGAGTGCGATCAGCAGATGGGACTTGCCGGTGCCGGAGTCCCCGATCAGTGTGCACGGCCTTGCCCGAGTAGGAGAGCCGAAGGCTGAACAGCGCGCAGGTTACAAGTTCGCCGCACAGGCGGATGGCGACGTCGCCGAAGTCAACCTCGGCCTCGCGGCCCGGGAGGTGCTCTTGCGGGATGAACGCGTTGGCAGGTTCCCGTCCGACCTCGACGCGAATCTCACGGCGTCGGGTGGCGACGTACTCGCGGACCATCCGGTACGACACCACCCCGGCCCCGTCATGTTCGTCAAGCAGTCGATCGAAGATCCGCTTCGCCGTGTGTCGCTGCTTCCGCGGCGCGTCGAGGTCCGAGCGCAGCCAGTCGTTGCGCGCGATTGGACATCCCAGATCGGGCATCCCGTCGGATCGCCGCGTACAGGTCGACGCGGGAACGCGGCTGCGTCATCGGTGGCACTCCTGACGTGAGCACGCCGTGGGCACGACTTTCGGCACCGGGCCACCGCCCGGGAACGGTGACCGCATGCGACCACAGCCCGGAATCACTGGCCCTGCCGAGGTGCCTGGTCATGTGCTGCGCAGGGGTTCGGTGGGCGGTTCTGAGGCGGCCCGGAGTGCGGGGTACGACCGACGACGGAGCCGATGAGCCGCGAGTAGGCCAGGTCGAGTCCCACTCAAGCCCAGGTCAGTACGACGGCCCGGCCTTGCGTGGCGACGAAGACGTTGGTGACGAGCACGCCCAGGATCAGGCCTGTGATGCCGCCGCCGACATCAACCTCGGCACCACCTGTCCGCCCCGTGTCCCTGGCGCGACGAAGATCTGCTTGCGCGGTGCCTAATCGGTCTTCCCGCACCACCTCGCGGGCCTCTCAGTGTTCGCTGCTGAAGAACCGTAGCAACAGTGGGTCGATGGTCTGTGGGTCGACGACGTGATCCGGCCCGTCGAGGGTCTCCCGTTGAGCGTGGGGTAGTAGGTCTGCAAGCTCGTCGGCTGCGCGGTCGAAGAAGTCCGAGGGCAGGCCTGCCATGTAGGGGACCGTGATCGGTCCTCCGGTGGTGACCAGGACCGGTTGGGTGACCGTTGCCAGTCGATCGGCCGGCAATTGGTAGCGGTTGTGGAAGACGCTGTCGTGGACCAGCGTGGGCGCGAGGGCGACCGAATCCGCCCAATGCGACGTCTGCTTGCCTGCCGCTTTCCTGGCCGCGATGTTGTCGTCGGAAGCGCCGGACAGGCGCATGAACAGTTCGAGAACCTCCTCGTCTCGCCCGGCGTCGAAGGCGCGTCGGGTGTCCGCGATGTACTCCTCGAATCGCGGGCGTATGTCGTCCCCGACCGCGTAGGGCACCTCCCACACGGCGATCGTGTCGATGGCTGGCCCGGCCGCGGCGGCTTCCAGCGCCAGCGCGCCACCAGAGGACGCCCCGAACAGGTGTGCCGAGCCACCCGCCTCCGCGATCAACGCATCCAGGTCCTCGATCTCTCTTTCCACGGCGTAGGGCTCGGTGAAGCCGCTCGCGCCGCGTCCCCGACGGGCATAGTTGTAGACCGTGAAGTGCTCGGCGAGAGCAGGTACCAAGGGAGCGTTCTCGGCTCCGTCGTCCAGCGCGCCGCCTACCAGGACGACAGCCGGGCCGCTTCCCTTCCGGTCGTAGGCGATGGTGGTGCCATCCTTTGATGTCACGCGAAAGTCCATCTCGTTCATCTCACATCTCCGTTCGAGAGGTTTGTCTCAGCGCCCTGAGCAGCGTGCCGACGACGGCCTCGGTGCGCGACCACCGCGCCCTTGCGATCACGGCCGCCACGACCAGACAGGCGAGCGGCAGCCAAGGGCTCTGCTCGAGCACGAACTGATCGGTGATGACAGCACCGGTCAGCAATGCCGCCAACCCGAGACTGGCCAGGCCCGCCAGAGCCGGGATCAGGAGTCCAACCCCTCCCGCGACCTCCAGCGCTCCGACCAGGTACCGGAGCCACTGGCCAGCCCCGATGTCGGCGAACATGTCCACCATGACCGGGTCGCCGGCGAGCTTCGAGATTCCGCCGCCGGCGATTATCGCCGCCAGCACGACTTGCAGAATCCGGACCCCGATGCTGCTCGCCCGCCCGGGCGTGTGCGCAACGGTTTCCGAGTTGTTCTTGGGGATGGTGCTCATTCGGCTCTCCTTGTCGTGTCCGGGCCTGGTACCGGTGATGGCGTTGGCCGAGTGGGCCGGGTTGTCGGAGCTGATTTCGACCAAGTGCTCGCGGTAGCGGCATCTACTTCTTGTTGCGGTAGAGGACCATGGTGATGGGACCGAAGACCGCGACGAGAAGTACGGACGAGACGAGCACCCAGCCGATTTCCCCGGCGGGCACCGCGCCGTCCATCAGGCCGCGTACCACGGTCGCCAGGTGGCTGATCGGGTTGACCTCGACGACCGCCTGCATCCACCCGGGCATCGTCTTCGGGTCCACGAAGATGTTGCTAACGAACGTCAGCGGGAACATCACCATCATGCTGACCCCCGCCACCGAGTTCGGCGTGCGCAGGATCAGGCTGAGCATCGTCCACAGCCACGACAGGCAGAACGAGAACACCAGCAGCAGCGCGACCGACAGCACCACGCCGACGGCGCCACCCTCCGGCCGGAACCCTAGGACCAGTCCGAGCGTGATCACGATCGCCGACCCGATCGAGTAGCGCATCACATCGCCGAGCAGGGCGCCGACCAGCGGCGACGGTCGCCACACCGGAAGTGACCTGAACCTGTCGAACACCCCCTTCTGGATGTCGGTGTTCAGCGTTATGCCGGTGTTCATGGTGATCATGACGTTCGCCTGCACCAGGATGCCCGGCAGCAGGAACTGCAGGTACTCCTGAGTCGACCCGGCGAGCGCGCCACCGAACAGGTAGGTGAACATCAGCGTGAACATGATCGGGAACATGGTCACGTCGACGAGCTGCTCGGGCACGTGTTTGATCTTCAGCAAAGCGCGCCAGCCGAACGTCAGCGAGGTGAGCACCGGGCCGGGGCGCGACGGCCGCTCGCCGGCCAACAGCACACTGCGTAACGCGTCCTCGGTGACCGGCGCCGACGCCTGTTCCGCGGTCGTGGCATTCATGCGGCATCCTCCTCGGCGGCGTGTCCGGTCAGGGTGAGGAACACCTCGTCCAGGCTCGGCTGACCGAGCGCGAACTCGGTGACGTCGATGCCGCTGCGGGACAGCTCGGCCAGGGCGCGGGCGACCCGCTCGGGGTCGGAGATCCGCGCGGACAGCGCGGCCGGGTCGGCGGACGGCTCGGCCGGCACCTCGAGGACGCCGGCGAGGACCCGTTCGGCCTCGGCCCGCTGCTCGGGCGCACGTAGCCGTACGTGCAGCGAGCCGGCACCGACCGATGCCTTGAGCTCGCCACTCGAGCCCTCGGCGATCACCTTCCCGTGGTCGATCACCGCGATCCTGTCGGCCAGCTGGTCGGCCTCGTCGAGGTACTGCGTGGTCAGCAACACGGTGGCGCCCTCGGCGACCATGCCCCTGACGATCTCCCAGACCTGGTTCCTGCTGCGCGGGTCGAGCCCGGTCGTGGGCTCGTCGAGGAAGATCAGTTCGGGGGTGACGACCAGGCTCGCCGCGATGTCGATGCGCCTGCGCATCCCGCCGGAGTACTTCTTCACCTGCCGGTCGGCCGCCTCGGCAAGACCGAACGCGTCGAGCAGGTCGGCCGCCCGCTCCCTGCCTCGGCGGCGTGAGTAGCCGAGCAACCTGGCGAGCAGCAACAGGTTCTCCACCCCGGTGAGGTCCTCGTCGACCGACGCGAACTGCCCGGTGAGGCCCACCCTGCTCTGCACCGCCCGGGCGTCACGCACGACGTCGTAGCCGAGCACTTGCGCCTCTCCGGCATCGGGGCGCAGGAGCGTGGCCAGCATGCGGATCGTGGTGGTCTTGCCCGCCCCGTTCGGACCGAGCACGCCGTACACGCCCCCGGCGCTCACGGCCAGGTCCACACCGGCGACCGCGTGGGTCTTGCCGAAGCTTTTCTTCAACCCTCTCGTCTCGATCGCGAGCTTTCCCATGGGTTCGATTCCTTCTCTCGGTCTTGCGAACCGATTGGTTGAGCACTAGTCAAATTTGATTACTTGACCAATAGTGCACGAGGAGGAAGGTCTAGTCAAGGTTGATTAGAAGCGCATATTGAGGGGATCGGGGACCGTTCGCCACGAACCCGGATCATCGGCCATGGTGTAGGCGCCCTCAGACAGTCGTTTGCTCAAGCTCTTCGCCCACTCCAGTTCGGTGCGTGCGTGTCCCGCCCACAGTTCGGCCTGATCGCGGACGTGTTCGGGAATGTCGGGGTTCGGGTTCTCCCGCCACTTGGCCTGCTCTAGGAGCTCCGCTTCCAGGCGCGCGACCCGCTCGTCGACGTGCGCGATGGCATCTGTCCTGGTCAGCATGGGCAACATGGCGATGGACGCGTCGAGCATGGTGGGGTCATGGGTGCGCCGCAGACCGTCGCGGACCAGTTCGACTATCTCGTCACGTCCCCGAGCTGTCACGCGGTACAGAACGCGCTCCGGCCCGGAGTTGCCCGGCTCGGCGTGTTCGGTGAGGAGGCCATCAGCCGCCGCCTTCTTCAGCGCGTGATAAATCGAGCCGGGCTTGATCTTGGCCCAAATCTCCGCACGCCAGCTCTGCAGTTCGGACCGCACCTGGTATCCATGCGCGCCGCCGGAGAGGTGCACGATACCGAGCACCAGGAGCTTCGTCGCCGACATGCGCCCCCTCCGCTCAATCTGCTCGGACTCGCTCCGCTTGCGCGCCCGCCAGGGTGGTGTCAACTCCCACCAATACTAGGGTGACCTCCTGGTCCGGGTGGTGTCAGCACTGACCTACAAACGGTGCTGGTGGAGACCTCCAAAGCCAGCCGTCGCAAACACGGCGACCACCTGCGTGGTTTCGAGGTCGATCCCGGACACCTGCACCCCGAGGCCTCCCAGCACTCCGGTGATCGTGCTCGTGCACTGTGAGCACGTATGTCCGGCACCTGCTGGGTTGACGCCATTGGCGGTCAGTCAGGAAAAATCTCCGCTGGCAAAAGCATGCTCGGAGCGAACCCACCCGGCACCCGCTCCCGGCACACACGCCGGAGCGAACCACCCTGCACACGCTCCCGGCACACATGCCCGGAGCGAACCCACCCTGCACACGCCCGGAGCGAACCGTGCAGACACACGCCCCGAGCGAACCCACCCTGCACACGCCCGGAGCGAACCGTGCCGGCACACGCCCGGAGCGAATCTTGCCGGCTCGGTGGTTGACCTTGGTGATGGGTGGGAGTGGAGGCGCGACGATCGGCGAGGGGGCAAGGCGGACGAGCTGGGCTATGGATGAACAGGCGGGTTACCTCCTGCTGTGGGGCTTAGCTTCCTGCTATGGCAGGGGGTTAAGCACGCGACGGGGAGTGAACCCCTCAACCGCGGGACTAGGGTGGGGTTGTGGAGGGGACGCGGCTTGATACGGGGCGGGTTCGGGCTGCTCGGGGAGTGATTGATCGGGGGTTTCTTGATACTCCGTTGTTTCGGTGTGAGGCGCTGGAGGCCGAGCTTGGGTGTGGGGTGAGTATCAAGCTCGAGACGGCTAATCCGGTGCGGAGTTTCAAGGGGCGCGGGACCGAGGTGGTTGCTCGCGGGCTTGTTGAGAGTGGTTCGCGGGCGGTGGTGTGTGCCAGTGCGGGAAATTTGGGGCAGGCGCTTGCGTGGTCGGGGCGTGGTCGCGGGCTTGAGGTGACTGTGGTGGCGTCGCGGTTTGCGACGGTGGCGAAGCTCGAGCGGATTCGGGCGTTGGGTGCCCGGCTGGAGTTGGTGGACGGGGATCACGAGTTGGCTCGCGATCGGGCCGCTGCGATCGCGCAGTACGAGGGGATCCGGCTGGTTGAAGACAGCCTGGACCTCGAGACTTGTGAGGGTGCGGGCACCATCGGGCTGGAACTGGTGGAGAGTGGGGCGTCGTTCGACACGGTTCTGGTCGCGCTCGGGGGTGGGGCGTTGGCTACTGGGGTTGGGCATGTGATGAAGGAGTTGGCGCCTGGGGTCGAGGTGGTTTGCGTTCAGCCGTCGGGCGCACCGGCGATGACGCTCTCGTGGCATGAGCGGCGAGTTGTGACGACTGAATCGACCGACACCATCGCGGACGGCGTGGCCGGTCGGCGCCCCATTCCGGAGGTGCTGGAGGATCTGCTGCAGGTCGCCGATGACGCAGTACTGGTGTCGGAGGCATCGATCATTGCCGGCATGCGGATGCTGTTCGAGCATGCTGGGCTTGTCGTCGAACCATCGGCTGCGCTCGGCATCGCGGCGATTCTCGAAGACCGGGAGCGATTCGCCGGACGAGATGTGGTCACCATCGTGTGCGGCAGCAATGTGGACGCCGACGCTTATCAGCGCTGGGTCGGCCGGTGAGCGCGGCGCCGGGCGATTGGTGAATGGGCGGGTTTCGCTTTGGGCAGATTGGCTGGGGATCTCTTCGGGACTCGGGTTCGTTGGCAGGATCAAGTAGGCGAATCGGATGGGGAGGTTGGGCTGTGGGTGAAGCCAGGTATGACGGGGTGGCGGTCGAGTATGACGTGTGGGTGGGTGAGGGGGCGGTGCTTGCCGATGGCACGTTTGCGGAACTGGTGGGTGAGGTTGCGGGACAGCGAGTGTGTTCGGTGGCTTGTGGGCAGGGGCGGGAGGCGAGGTATTTGGCTTCTCGGGGTGCCCGCGTGACGGGGGTTGATCTTTCGGCGGAGTTGATTGCGCGGGCGCGGCAGCATGAAGAAGCCGAGCCACGGAACATCACCTATCTGCAAGGGGATGCGCAGACGCTTGACGGGCTCAGCGACGACGAGTTCGACGGCGCTGTTTGTCATATGGCGTTGATGGATATCCCGGATCTTGAGCAGACCCTGCGATCAGTTGCGCGCGTACTACGGCCGCGAGGCTGGTTCGTCTTCTCGATCACGCACCCGGCCTTCAAGACCCCGGCGACGGGTGATCTGGTCGACCACGTGGACAAGAGCGCGCGGCGTACGGTCGGGAAGTACTTCGAAGAGGGGTACTGGGATGGTCCCGGGTTGCACAGCGACACGTTGCCGGTCGGGGCGTATCACCGCACGCTGAGCACGTACGTCAACACGCTCATCGAAGCCGGTTTCGCGATCGAGCAACTCCGTGAGCCGCAGCAGTTCGATCGGCAGCCGGTCTGGCAAGAGGTGCCGCAGTTGCTCTACGCACGCACGAGGCGGATCGACTGGCCCCTCCCGGAGGGAAGCTGAGCCGGTGGATGGGTTGAGGCTGCGGCCGGTGCAGGAGAAGGATCTCGAGTACTTCGTGACGTTCGCAGTCGACCGGGACGAGGTCGGGAACACCTGGCAAGGATTCCGGGATCCGCAGGCGCCGGCGAAGCGGTTCGCCGAGGATGGCTATCTCGGACAAGAGACGAGTCGCCTCATCGTGGAGGTCAACGGGGAGACGGCTGGGTTCGTCAGTTGGTTCGTGGGGTCGTACGACGAGAAGACGAAGTACTGGGAGATCGGGGCCGCCTTGCGCCCGCAGTACAGGGGGCGTGGGATCGGGTGGCGGGCGCAGGCGATGCTCACGGATTATCTGTTCGAGCACACGCCGGTGCAGCGGATCCAGGCGGCTACGCAACCTGAGAACATTGCCGAGCAGAAGTCGTTGCTGAAGGCAGGGTTCCAGTTCGAAGGGGTGATCCGGGCCTGCGAGTTCCGCGCCGGCGAATACCGCGACCTGTACCTGTACAGCCGTCTTCGCAGCGATCCGTCGGTTCCCGTCGACCACTGATCACAACGGTTCGGTGACAGGTAGCGAATTCCCAGCTACCAAGCCCCCTGCCGCGTATTAGCCTCGGCGGTCGCACCGTACGGCGGGTCTTCGGCCCGGCACGCTGCGATTCTGCGACTCTGGGAATGCCGAAGGAGAGGGGAATCCGTGTCTCGTCGACGTGGTCTCGTTGCTGGAGCCGTCTTACTGGCCGTTGCCCTGACGGGCTGCACGGATGTCGCTGCCGATCCCGGTACGCCGTCCGCCAGTACGCCGATGCCCAGTACGACGCCTACCTCGACGCCAACCACGACCCCGAGCAGCACGACCCCGAGCTCCACGCCGCCGACCGGCACGCCGACGACGACACCGAGTTCGACGGCAACACCGCCGAGCGCGAAGCCGACCACGACCCCGACGACCAAGCCGACCGCAGGCAAGCCGCCGAAGCCCCCGGCCAAGCCGGCATCCCAGGCGCTGCTCGTGGAACGCAAGCTCGACTCCTGGGGCTACCCGGTCGGTGATGTCGACGGCGAGATCACCAAGCGCGCCCGCCAGGCCCTCTGCGCCTACCGCGAGACCGCGGGACTCCCGATCAGCCGCGGCCCACTGACCGCCGCTGACATCAAGTCGGTGCTATCGGCAACGGCCAAACCGGTACCGACCAAGGAGACCGGCATCTACGTCAACAAGACGTGCCAAGTGCTCTACCAGGTGGTCAAGAACACCTACCGCCGGATCGTCTGGGTCTCCACGGGCGGACCCGGGTACGAGACGCCGAACCGCACCGGCAAGGTCTGGCGCAAGATCGCCGGTGCACACGAGAGCAGCCTGTACGAGGACGCCTTCATGTACGACTCGCTCTACTTCCTCAAGGACCGCCCAGGCATCGCCCTGCACGGCTCCCGCGTCAACTCACTCATCAAGACCTACCCAGCCAGCCACCGCTGCGTCCGAGTGATGCGTCCCCAGATCCACCAGATCTTCGCCGAAACCCCCATCGGCACCAAGGTCCAGATCTACGGCGAGTACTAGCCCGTACTACGACCAGCCGCGCGCCCTAGTTGGTTCGAGAGCCAGCCGCGCGCGCTAGTTGGTTCGGGGGCCGGCTGCTTCTGCTCGGAGGCCTACCACGGCCGCTGCTCTTCCGGCAGCAGTCAGCTCATCCTCCACAGCAGTCCCAGCGTCCCGGAGCCAGCCGAAGATTCGCCAGTAGGCGTGCCAGTCTCGGGCAGCCCAGAAGAGCTCGTCTGCATCGGCTCTACGGCCGTCCGTGGATCGCCAGGTCTCGTCGATGGCCGGTTGAACTGCGGCCGCTAGCTCCTGGCGGTTCACTGGCTTCTCGGCGACCAGCAGTACGCCGGCGGTCAACCGGGCTAGATCTGCGTCCCAGCCCTTGCCTGCCAGGGTCTGCACGGCCAGGAGTCTGAACAGCGCTTCGTCATCCGCCAGACAGCGACGACCCAGCGCGGAGACCGACAGAAGTTGGCCGCGCTTGGTCAAGAGCTTGAACTTGCGCAGCAAATCGTGCAGCCAGCGCAGATCAGGGATGTCCGCTTCGGACCGCACACTGAACTCTGGCAGATCGTGCCAGTGGAATCGCTCATTGAGCTCAAGCACCAAGGTCTTGGGCAGATAGCCGGCCTTGGTCAGCGTGACGCCTTTGCCGACCGCCTCTAGCAAGGCACGGACCGGCTCGGGTGACTCTGCCTTGGACAGTGGCGGCTTGACGAGCAGCGACAGCACGGCCTTGTTCAACCGCTCCCGCTGAGGCCGACCATCGCGTCCCCAGCGCTCGAGTCGTTCAACCTCTACGACATCGATCGGCCGCCGGGCATCGGATCCAGGAGACGACACGAACTCCAGCGCAATTCGCTCAGCCGCCTTCTTCCAGCCCCGCGCACCAGGCTTCAACTCCCCCGCCACGATGGCCCGTTCGAGTCGCGAGGACAACCGATCCCGTACGGCGGCCTCGGCCGGCCCCATCACCGGTCCCCACTGGATCAGCTCCGTGTCGGGCGGCTCGATCCCGCTCGCCGCCGAGGCTTCGCGGAATGCGGCCAATCCGTCGGACCGCGAGACGGCGTACGCGCCGATGATCAGGTGGCTCTGGAGTGATCGGCACAGCTCGGCGTACCGATCCAGGCCGGCGTTACGGAACGCGTCGCCGAGCGACCAAGCGACCTCGTGCTGGTCGCCCGTGTCGAGCATGAACTTCACCGGCAGCGTGTACCAGAGGAAGGTCTGGACATCCGACTGAGTCACGATGTCCAAGCCCTGATCGCCGACCATCGCGGCGATCGCGGCCCGGGCGTTGTCGCGGGAATGCTCATCCATCCCCTCGGACCACGGCTCTGTCATGCACGCAGTCTGCCGCACCAGCCCATCACGACCGATCAGGGCGTTGGCCAAGGTCTGGTCGGGAGAAGTTCGGTGAGGGTGGCGGCCAGAGCTAGCGCCGCCTCGTCGTTGAAGCGCGGGGCTGCTACTTGGAGGCCGATGGGGAGACCGGTTGACGAGTAGCCGCAGTTGACCGAGACGGCGGGGTGGGTCGACATGTTGTACGGCAGGGTGAAGGCGATGTGTTCGAAGGGCTTGTTGGGGTCTCGGCTTGGGTAGGCAAGGTCCGCGGGGAACGCGATGATCGGGGCTACCGGCGAGATGATGAAGTCGTAGTCGGCGAACGCGGCGTCGACTGCCGTGGCGATGACCTGGATCTGCGAGTAGCCATGGAGTACTTCGAACGGGCTGTAGTCGGCAGCGTTCGAGACCCACTCGCGGATCTCGGGAAGCACCTTGTTGCGGCGGTCTTCGGGGAGCGCTCTCAGGTCGTTCGCCGTACGGACGCGCCAGAAGTGGTCGAGGCCGTCGAGCATCTCGCGGGTGAGGATCGGCGGGATCGGGACGATGGTGGCGCCGCCCTTTTCGAGCAGGGCGGCTGCGTTCGAGACGGCGGCGCTGACCTCGGGGTCGACAGGGAGGCCAGGGCCGCCGTCGAGGAGCAGGGCGATCTTGAGGTTCTTGAGTGCGAGTGGAGCGCTCTCTGTGTTTCCCCAGAGTGCGAGTGGAGCGCTCTCTCTGTTTCCCCACACGTCGGGGAGCGAGGTCTGGTCGCGGCGGTCGGGGCCGGTCATGACGGCCAGCGCCAAGGCGGCGTCGGCCGGCGTACGGGTCAAGGGGCCGACGACCCTGCCAGGATAGGGAATTCCAACAGCAATGCGTCCGTGCGTGGGTTTGAGGCCGATGACGCCGCACCAGCCTGCGGGCAGGCGGATCGAGCCGCCGATGTCGGTACCGACGTGGATCGGTCCGTAGCCGGCGGCGGCTGCTGCGGCCGCGCCTGCGCTGGAGCCGCCTGGAGTCAGTGCGAGGTTCCAGGGGTTGCGCGATAGCGGGTGGAAGGTGGAGACGCCGGAGGAGAGCATTCCGTACTCCGGCATGGTGGTCTTGCTGAAGATGACAGCACCGGCCTTGCGGAGACGGGCTGCCGCAGGGTGGTCCTCCGAGGCCGGGATGAGCTCGGTGGCGGCAGTGCCTTGCGGAACCGGAGTGCCCCGCGTGGCGATGTTCTCCTTGATCGTGACCGGTACGCCGTCCAGCGGGCCTGCTTCGTTGTGGCGCCATCTGTACTCCGACTCGCGGGCGGCTGACCGTGCTGCCTCGGGATCCAGAGCGTAGGTGGCGAGGAGCTTCGGTTCTAGCGCGTCGACTCGGGTCAGGACGGCTTCGATCACCTCGACCGGAGACAGAATGCCTTGCTGGTAACGCGCGATGAGGTCGACGGCGGTCAGATCAGCCAGGTTGTCGGTCATCAGGCTCCAGACGGGGTCGTTGTCGGGTCTCGGTCGCGGCGTCGGGCGTTGGTCGTGTTAGTTGGGTGGGTTGAAGCGGCCGTCGATGGCGGTCCAGCCGCCGTCGACGTGGAGGACGCTGCCGGTGACGAAGGAGGAGGCGTCCGAGGCCAGGTAGACGACGGCGCCGGCTACTTCGTCGGGGGTGGCCCAGCGTCGGAGAGCGCTCTTTTCGGCGTACGCGTCGTACCAGGCTTTGTCGGCTTTGATCTGCGCGGTGAGTGGGGTTTCTACGACACCGGGGGCGATGGCATTGAGTCGTACGCCGGATGGGCCGAGCTCGGCGGCCGCAGTACGGAGGAGTTGGACCAGGCCGGCTTTTGTTGCTGCGTAGACGGATTGACCTGGTTCGACGGTGGTTGCGCGAATGGAACTGAAGCCGATGATGCTGCCTTTGCCGCGGGATGCCATTCGGCCGCCGAAGGCTTTGATGAGGTCGAACGAAGCGCGGAGATTGAGGCTGACTACCCGATCGAATTCCTCGCCGGTGTAGTCGAGGATGCGCTTTCTGACATTGGTGGCGGCGGTGAAAACGAGCACGTCGGCGTCTTGTTCTGCCGCGGCGGCAATGGCTTGCGGGTCCAGAACGTCCAGCTCGTACGCCGTGATGTCGCGCGCACCAGCCTGGTTGCCTTGGGCCACTGTTTCCTCGGCGGCTCCGAGGTCTCGGTCTGCGCAAGTTACCCGGGCACCGTGGGCTGCGAGGGCTAGAGCGCTCTCTCGACCGATGCCGCTGCCGGCGCCGATGACGACGACGTGTTTGCCGTCGAGGCGGAACAGGTTGGTGTAGTCGGTCATTCGCCACCTCGCTTGGTGGTCGGGCGGATGATCGCCATCCGGGTCGTGGTCAGCTCGTCGATGGCGAAGCGGGGGCCCTCTCGACCGACGCCGGAGTCCTTTACCCCGCCGTACGGCATCACGTCCGAACGGAAGCCGGGGACTTCGTTCACCACCACTCCCCCGACGTCGAGTTGGTCGATCGCCGCGAAGGCCGTCTCCAGGGAGGAGGTGAAGACGCTTGCGTGCAATCCGTAGCGCGACTCGTTGACCGTGCGGAAGGCGGTCTGGATGTCTGGCACCGAACGGATCGCGATTACCGGCCCGAAAATCTCCTCATCCCACGCCAATTGCCCATACGGCACATCCAGCAGAACCGTCGGTCCCAAGGGTTCCGTCGAGCTGCTGGGTGGATGGGCGAGGGTGGCGCCGGCGGTCAGTGCCTCGTCGATCCAGGTGCGGACGCGGGTGGTGGAGCGGGGGTCTATCAGGGCGGAGATGTGGGTCTCGGAGTTGCGGGGGTCGCCTACTACCAGTGATTGGAGGCGGGATTGGAGTTTTTGGAGGAGGGGGGCTCGGGTGGGGTCTACTGCGATGACACGTTGCACGGAGATGCAGGCTTGGCCGGAGGCGTAGTAGCCGCCTTTGATGATGGCGTCGGCGGCGGCGTCCAGGTCGGCGTCCTCGGCAACGACCAAGGCTGAGTTGGAGCCTAGTTCTAGCAGGACCTTGGTGGGCGCTGCTGCTTTGGCTATTTGGTGGCCTACGGAGGCTGAGCCCGTGAAGGAGACTGCGCCGACTCGGGGGTCGGTGGTGAGGGTGGAGCCTACGTCCGCGCCGCCGGTGATTAGTTGGACGGCTTCGGCGGGGGCGCCCGCTGTGGTGAGAGATTCGCGGAGAAGGTGGACCAGCCAGAGTGTGGCCAAAGGGGTTTGCGGAGCTGGTTTGACGATGATTGGGCAGCCTGCCGCTAGGGCGGGGGCGATTTTGTGGGCGGCTAGCAAGAGCGGGTAGTTGAAGCCGGTGATGCCGATGACTACGCCGATCGGCTTGCGTACCCAGAAGCCGATGAGGCCGTCGCCACTGGGGAGGAGATCTAGCGGGACTGTTTCGCCGTGGAGGCGGGCTACTTCTTCGGCTGCTATTTGCAGGGTGAGGAGCGTGCGGTCGAGCTCTACGCGGCAGTCGACGATTGGCTTGCCGGTTTCGAGGACCAGGAGGTCGATGAACTCGGAGCGTCGCTCGGAGACGGCAGAGAGCGCTCCCTGGAGAGCTGCTCGGCGTACATGCGAAGGGAGACGGCCGACCTGGTCGCGGATTGCGACGGCGTGGTCGAGAGCTTGGCGGGCCAGGTCGGGGGTACCGACGGGGGCTTCGGCGACGGGCGTTCCGTCGTACGGGAAGATGACCGGCTCGGTGGTGGGGGTTTCGATCCAGCTCGGGCCGATCGGGAGACCTGCGGGGTGGTTGCTCATCCGAACAGTCCTTGAGAGGTAGTCATGTCGGCTCCTCCTTCAAGAGGTCGGTGGTGGTCGCGCCGGCCAGGGCTCGCTGGAGGGTGGGGATGGCTGAGACGAGGCGGCGGGTGTACGGATGGGTGGGGTTTGCGTAGACCTCGGCGGTCGGGCCGGTTTCGACGATCTGGCCTGCGTGCATGACGGCGACGCGGTCGCAGACGTGTTTGACGACCGAGAGGTCGTGCGAGACGAAGATCAGGGTGAGGTTGAGTTCGTCGACGAGGTCGGAGATGAGATTGAGGACCTGGGCGCGGACGGAGACGTCGAGAGCGCTCACTGGTTCGTCGGCGACGAGGATTCGGGGGCGCGGGGCGAGGGCTCGGGCGATGGAGATGCGTTGGCGCTGACCGCCGGAGAACTGGTGCGGGTAGCGGTCGCCTGCGTCGGTGGCCAGGCCGACTGCTTCGAGTAGTTCGCGAACGCGCTCTCCGGAGGCTGGATGGCCTTGTACTACGAGTGGTTCGGCGATGATGTCGCGGACTCGCATGCGTGGGTCGAGGGAACTCATCGGGTCTTGGAAGACGAGCTGAAGGTTCTCGCGGAGGAAGCGGAGACGGCGCTCGGGAAGCGTCGTGATGTCGGTGCCTTCGACAACTACCTTGCCTCTCGTAGCGCGGTCGAGAGCAGCGATGATCCTCAGCAGGGTGGACTTTCCGCAGCCCGATTCCCCGACAATGCCGAAGCGTTCGCCTGCTTTCACTTCCAGGCTGACTCCGCGGAGAGCGTGCACCGGTGGCGCCGGACGAAGCAACGACGTACGAGGGCGTGGGTAGTCCCGCACCAAGTCGGTCACCTGAACCACAGGTTCACTCATCAGAAAGCCTCTCTTCTGTTGAGGTGGGGGCTGGGTGGTGGCAGGCGTGACCTTGGGTGGGGGTGCCGGTCCAGGGTGGGGTGGTGGTGCAGAGGTCGGTGGCGTGGGAGCAGCGAGTTCGGAAGACGCAGCCGGTGGGGAAGGCGCCGGCTGGGGGGACGTTGCCGGGGATGGTGGGGAGGCGGTCGGCTGCTGTGTCGAGGTCGGAGGCGGCCAGCAGGCCTTGGGTGTAGCGGTGGCGGGGGGTCGTGAAGACTTCGTGGACTGGGCCGGATTCGACTACTCGGCCGCCGTACATGACTAGCACTCGCTGGCAGATGGTGGCGACGACGGCCAGGTCGTGGGTGATGAAGAGGAGGGCTGATTCGCGGGCGGCTACGCCTTGGAGGATCAGGTCGAGGATCATCGCTTGGACGGTGACGTCGAGAGCGGTGGTTGGTTCGTCGCAGATCAGTAGGGCGGGGTCGTTGGCCAGGGCGATGGCGACGACGACTCGTTGGCGTTGGCCGCCGGAGAGTTGGTGAGGGTACGCGCGTGCTACGGCTGGGAGTTGAACTCTTTCGAGGAAGTCGTTGGCTGCTGCGCGGGCTGCGCTGCGACCGCGGACCGTGTTGTGGATGAGCATGGCTTCGGCGATCTGGTCGCCGATGCGCATGGTCGGGTTGAGGGCGGTCATCGGTTCCTGGAAAACCATGGCGAGGTCGCGGCCGCGGATGCGGGAGAGTTGGCGTTCGTCGGCGCCGATCAGGTCATGGTCGATGCCGGAGAGGCGGACCGAGCCTTTCGCGTGGACGTCTTCCGGGAGCAGGCCGAGGACAGAGAGCGCTGTCAGGGACTTGCCGGAGCCGGACTCTCCGATCAGACCGACTCGCTCCCCTGGGCCAACGGTCAGGTCCACATCCTCGACCAAAACCTTGTCCCGCACCGACACCGTCAGCCCGCGAACGGACAGCACATCACTCCGCCCACCCGCCGGCACGTCCCTTCCCGCACCTGCCGGCAGCTCGCTTCCGGCAGCAGTCAGCACGTCGCTTCGCTCAGACGCCGGTACGCCGTGTCGCTCGGCCGCCTCGTGCTTGGAGTCGTTCATCGGCGGTCGTCCAGCTTGGGGTCGAAGCGGTCGCGGAGGCCGTCGCCGAGGAGGTTGAAACCGAGGACGGCGATCGCGATCGCCACGCCGGGGAAGACCGCGAGGCGGGGTGCGCTGAAGAGGAACTCCTGGCTTTCCTGGAGCATCCGGCCCCATGACGGCGTCGGTGGTGGCGTGCCATAGCCGAGGAAAGAGAGCGCTGCCTCGGCGAGAACGGCGATCGCGAAGGAGACCGAGGCTTGGACGGTGATCAGGCTGGTGACGTTCGGAAGTACGTGGCGCAGGGCGATCGCGAACGGTTTGCGGCCGGCTGCCCGCGCGGCCAGCACGTACTCCGTGCGCATCACCTGCAACGCCCCGCTGCGGATGATCCGCGCGAACGAAGGCACCGTGGCGATGCCGATGGCAACCATCGCCGTCAGCGTGCTCGCTCCGAACACAGCGCCGAACATGATTGCCAGGAGCAACGCCGGGAACGCCAGCAGGAGGTCGTTCGCGCGCATGATGAGTTCGCTCGACCAGCGACGGGTCATCGCGGCGAGGATTCCTAGCGGTACGCCGATCGCGGCGGCGACTCCGACTGCGACCAGCCCGACGAACAGCGTCGTACGGGAGCCGACCATGATCTGGCTCAGCAGATCGCGCCCGAACTTGTCGGTGCCGAACCAGTGCGACCAGGACGGCTTGGCCAATCGCACAGCGGGGTCGACGAGCGTCGCGTCGTACGGGGTCCAGACGAACGACACCAGCGCCATCAGCACGATGACGAGCACGATCAGGCCGCCGACCACCAGACTCGGATTGACCCGACGCCCCGCCGTACGCCGAAGCGGTGCGCCACCCGGAACCCCGCCGGCGCCATCCGGGATCCCGCCGACGCCGCTTGGTCCGCCAACACCACCTGGAATTCCACCGAGGCCGCCTGCTCCTTCGATGCCGCTCATCGTTGTCCCACCCTGAGCCGCGGATCCAGAGCGACGTACAGGAGATCGACCAGAAAGTTGACCACCAGCACGGCAACGACGAGGAGCATCACCACGTCCTGAACCAGCAGCAGATCGCGATTCGAAACCCCGTCCAGCAACAGACTGCCGAGACCCGGAATCACGAACACCCGCTCAACCACAACGGCACCGATCAGCAGCGTCGCGAGCTGCAGACCGAGAACCGTCACCACCGGAACAGCTGCGTTCCGCAGCCCGTGTCGCCAGAGCGCGGGAAACGGCCGGAGCCCCTTCGCGCGCGCCGTACGGAGATAGTCCTCTCGAAGTACGTCGAGAACCGCGCTCCGGACGTAGCGGGTGAGCACCGCACCTTGTACCAAGCCAAGAGATAAGGCCGGCAGAATCAACTGGCGAAGGAACATTCCCGGATCCGTTGCCGGCGGCGTCCAGCCGTTCGCGGGGAGCCAGCCGAGCTTCACCGCGAACAACATGATCAGCAGGATCCCGGCGAGAAACGCCGGTACTGCGACGCCGAGCTGCGAGAACGCCGAGAGCGCCAGCCCGGAGAGCTTCCGATGCCGCGCGGCCATCACCGTGCCGGCCGGAACCGCGACCACCAGGGCAACGATCATCCCCACTACCACCAACCACAACGTCACCTGCAACCGGTCGAACACTTGGGGGCCGATAGCAACTTTCGATACGTACGACGTACCGAAATCCGCATGCAACAGTCCGCCCAGCCAGTCGAAGTACTGCGTGGCCAGCGGCCGATCCAACCCGAACTGCTGCCGCAACTGCGCCACCGCCTCGTCCGACGCGTTCACCCCGAGCGCGACCCGGGCAGGATCACCCGGCAGCACGGCCATGAAGCCGAAGACCAGCACGGAACTGACCGCGAGGCTGACCAAGAGCACTGCGGTGCGCTCGACCAGGCGGAGGACCATCAGCTCAGCTCACTTCAGGAACGGTTGAGCTTGGACAGGTCGAAGGACTCGGAGATCGCGTTCACTGGCAGGCCGGAGATGTTCTTGTCGGCAACCATCAGGTTCGGCAGCAGGAACAGCCAGTCGCCGGCGGCCTGCTCGGAGATCCGCCGCGCGGCCTTCTTCATCTCGCTCACCTGCGTCGCCTCGTCGCCGGAGTCCGCCGCGGCGAGGTCCTGCTGCAGCGTCGGGTCGTCGTACCGGGTGTAGTACTTCGGGCTGAACACCGCGCCCAGGTCCCGCGGCTCGACATGCCCGATGATCGACATGTCGTAGTCCGCGTTCTTGAAGACCGTCGTCAGCCACGCGGCCGGGAACTCGAGCTGGTCGATCTGCACCTTGAGCCCGACCTGCTCCAGCTGGCTCTTCACGACCTGACCGCAAGAAGTCGCGTAGGGCAACGTTGGGAGCCGGAGTCGCAGCGTCGCGCCGGCGGCACCTGATGCCTGCAGCAGGCCCTTCGCCTTGTCCTTGTTATAAGGGGCGATCCCGGTCAGATCCTCGTACCACGGGTCGGTCGGCGGCACCATGCTGCCGATCAGCTTGCCGCGACCGGCAAAACACGTGTCCAGTAAGGCCTTGTGGTCGATCGCCATCCGGATCGCCTGCCGGGTCCGGATGTCCTTGAAGACCGGACGCGAGTTGTTGAACGACAACAGCACCTCGCCGTTCGTCGTACCCTCGATCACTTGGTACTTACTATTACTGGTGAACTGGCTCAGTGCTTCCGGAGCCTGCACCGTGCTGACCACGTTGATCGTGCCGGTGAGCAGCGCATTGTTCAGCGCGGTCGGGTCCTTGAAGTATTTTAGCGTGACCTGGTTGAAGAACGGCTTGGTTCCCCAGTAGGAATCATTGCGTTGCAGCACAATCGAGTCGCCGCGCTTCCATGAACCGAATTTGTACGGGCCCGTGCCGACCGGGTCGGTGGCGAGTTTGTCGATGCCGGTCTGGGAGAACATCGCCCCGATCCGGGTCGTCATCCGGAACAGCCAGTCGTTGCTCGGCTTGCTCAATGTCACCTGAAGCTGGGTCGGCGAAACAGCCTTGGCGTCCTGTACGACGTCCATCGCCGCCTTCAGCGAGGTCGTCCATGCGGACTTCACCCGGTTGATGCTGAACACCGCGTCGGCGGCAGTGAAGGTTGTTCCGTTGGTGAACTTCGCGTTGTTGACCAACTCGAACGTGTAAGTCTTGCGGTCCGGAGAGACTGTCCACGACTTGGCCAGGCCGGGCACGATCTTGCCCGACTCGTCCTGCTTGACCAGGCCCTCGTAGATGTTGGTGAGCAGCACCTGCGGGATCGCGGCGCCGTCGGTCGTGGTGAAGTCGAGACTGGCCGGCTCGGCGACGAGCCCGATCGCCAGCGACTCCTGCGCGCCCGGGCTGCTGCTCGAGGAGGTGCCCGAACCGGCCGAGCATGCGGCGATCAGCAGCAGCGCGGCTGAGCCGGCGAGCGCGACCGCCCGGGTGAGGTACGTGTTCACGCGAAAGCCTCCAGTGCGCCGTCTGATCCGTCCGCCCGATCATGCCCTGCCCACCCGGTCCACCGCCCGCCGCATCGCCGACCTGAGCACTCCCCAGCACTCGCGCGAGCGGGCGTTCGGCGTACGGCGTACTGGTCAGACCAGTGGACCAAGTTGTAATAGAGCACTAGGTTTGTCCTTACTCAGACGGCTGTCAAGCGATCGACCGAGGTGATGCCATGGCGAAGGCGCAGTTCGAGCCGGTGCAGCCGGTGCGCGCCTACGAGCGGATCGTCGAGCAGATCGAGGAGGCGCTCGCGCGTGGCGATCTCTCCCCCGGGCAGCGATTGCCGAGCGAGCGCGAACTCGTCACCCAGTTCGCGGTCAGCCGGTCGACGGTGCGCGAGGCACTGCGGGTGCTGGCGAGCAACGGGATAGTGCGGTCGCGACCGGGCGACCCGAACGGGCCCGAGATCCTGCCGTACTCGCTCGGAGCGCTAAGGAAGCAGATGACCCGGCTCGCGCGGGTCGACGAACTGAGCCTGCGGGAGCTGATCGGATTCCGGATGATCATGGACGGCGCGGCGATCCAGCTCGCCTCCCGGCTGCGGACCGACGAGCAACTGGCCGAGATGGAGCAGACGCTGGTCGCGATGCGCGAGGCGATCGACGTGGACTTCGAGGCATTCAGCGAGGCCGACGTGGCGTTTCACGAGGCGGTCGCCCGAGTCAGCCGCAACTCGCTGATCCAGGTCTGCAACGAGGTCGTCCGCGGCGTCGTACTGAGCTTGATCGCCGACAAGATCGCGCACGCCCCCAACAGCCGCGCCCTGATGCTCGAATCCCTCCAGCACCACACCGAGGTCGTCGAAGCAATCCGCACCGGCGACGGCCACGCCGCCGCCCGGCTAGCCCGCCAAAACCTCTACGACTACTACGCCACCTACGTCCCCACCCCCGACCACCCCCACCTCCAAGCCCTCATCGACGACGCCTAACCAACGCCCCACGCCGGCGCTAGGCTCGGTCACCTGACAGGCCGCTGGTGGCCTTTTCGCCAACTGACCGGCTTATTTGGGGTCAGCAAGCGAACATCGCATCAGCGACCCGAACCCGCCTGACCGTTCTCGATCGGCCAGTCGGCCACTGACCGGATATTCGCCCACTGCCACGATTATTTCGGGCCAGCGGGCGAACATTACGTCAGCCGGGCGGCCAGTGAGGGTCCGGGTCGGCGGCTAGTGGTGGTGGGAGCGGGCGATGGCGCGGTTGATGCGGGCGAGTAGTTCCATCGGGCGGCTCAGGTCGGCCCACGTCACCCGGACGACTTCGTAGCCGAGGTCGCGGAGCCGGTCTTCCCGAACCTTCTCAGCGATGAGCGCCTCGGCGCCGCTGCCTGCGTACTTCAGCGCGCCGTCGAACTCGATCACCACACCCCACTGTTCGAGCAGGAAGTCGACGCGGGCGACCAGGCGACCCGCAGCGTCACGGATCTCCACCTGAAGAGCAGGTTGCGGCAATCCAAGGTCCGCGAGCAGCACCCTGAGCCGCGATTCACCGACTGACTCCGCCCGACCGTCCCCGAAAGCAATTGCCCTCACGGCCGTTCTGACCCCGCTGCGTCCGCCGAACAGCTCCACTGCGGCTGCCAACTGATCGGCCGTGGCCAGGCGTCGACGCAGTGCCTCGTCGACGACCGAAATCGCGACGGCGTACGACGTACTTCGGATCGTCTCCACCACTGCCCGCGGCGCCGGCGTCACCTGCAGGCGACCAATTTCGACCGGGTCGAGAACAGCAGGACGGGCAGTGTGCAGGCAGACCTCCCGCCTAGATCGACCGTGACCGGAGACCCGGGTCAGATGAACCCGGCTGAGATCAAGGTCAGTCACCTGGATCCCATGCTGCAACACGGCCGCCGGCTGAACCAGCCGCCCCGCTTTGCCGCCTGAGCGGCCAGTTTCACATTCATACCTCAGAACATGCCGCGCCCGGCCGCCCGGAGTACGGGCTGTTCTCTGCCTGTGGATAGCCCGCCGAACACCGTTATTTCGTCCGCTGCCCCGCTATTAGCCCAGCAGCGGACGAACATCGCGGCAGTGGGGTCAGGTGTCGTGTTCGACGACTCGGACTCGGGGGACGTTGAGGGATTTGCGGGCCTGGGTGGGCCAGTCGGAGCAGAGGAAGCGGGCTGCTGTTTCTGGCCAGGCCACTACGACTACCTCCTGGCTGTTGGTCTTGGAGACCAACGAGTGGAGGGCCAGCAGGATCTCGCCGTGGGTCACGGAGACGTCGACCCTGCAGTCGTTCAGGCCGCGGAGTCTTCGCGAACTGTGTTCGATCACCGAGGCCAGGTCGAACTGCGGATCGGCGAGCGCCGTCGTCGTACGGGCTGACACCGTGCTGCCCGACAGGCCGGCCACGTCGGCGAAACTGGACCCCAGCAGGGCCATCGGACCGCCGATTCCCTCGGTCGGATGACTCGAGATCAGCAGGTGATAGTCGACGATCTCTTCGCGCCTTGCATGCAGGGCGGCCACGCGGCGTGCGTCGCCCTCACTCATCTCCCGCTCGATGAGCACCACCACGTCATACGTCATCGTGGCTCCCTTCGCGTCACTTCCGTTGTACTCCCGAACCCCAGCGAACGCAGTCACGACCCCGGCGAGGCGCCAGAAAAGTCATCGAACTCTCACACTCCTCACTGCATCAGTTCAGGTACGTCCTCCGCCCGGATCCGCCCGCGATCGCCACCGGCCGTCCTCATCGGTACTACGCCCTGCGGGTCCGCGGGCCGCCGATGATGCCAATCGGTCACCGCCTGGTACGCCGCGGCGACGGCCAGCAACCGGTCCTCGCCGAAGGGCTTCCCACCCAGGATCGTCCCGATCGGGATCCCGGTCGAGGTGAACCCGATCGGCAGCGCCAACTCCGGCAGGCCGATCGAGTCGAACGCGTTCGGACTGGTCTGAACCACCACATCGCACTGCTCGAACAGATCGTCCAGCACCCGCTGCAGCAACAACGCCTTCGCCCGCTGGCCGATCAGATATTCGCCCGCACCGAGCAGCGCACCCTGCAGCCAGCCGGTCACGGAGACTCCGAAACCGCGCAGATCGGAGCGCAACATCGGCAGAAACGGCTCGCTGCGCTCCGGCAGCCGGACGTTGTTGAACGCCGTATTCGTCAACACGTCCCATTCGTCCGGCAACGTCACGTCGACCACGCGAAGATCCTGTACTCCGGCCATGGCGTCCACCGCGGCTCGCCGGGCAGCAGCGACCTCGGTCGTCCCGCTGGTGAATCCCGGGATCACCCCGATCCGGGTCTTCCAGCGAACCTTCACCTTGCGACCTCGTCGTACGGGCGTCGCGGCGGTGACCAGGTCGGGGACCGGCGGCAGGCCTTGGGTGCGCGGGTCGTTCACGTCCGGACCGGCCATCGCGGTCAGCATGATGGCCGCGTCCATCGCGTCCCGGGCGAGCGGCCCGGGATGGTCGCGGGTGTAGCTGAGCGGGACGATGCCGTGCAGGGAGACCCGCCCCATGGTCGGTTTCAGGCCGGTCAGGTTCTGCGCGTTCGAGGGGGCGATGATCGATCCGCCGGTCTGCGTACCGACGCTCGATGTCGCCATTCTCGCCGCAACGGAGGTTGCCGAGCCGGATGAAGAACCGCCCGGGTCGACGCTCGGATCTGCGGGAGTCCAGGCGTTCACGGTCGTGATGCGGCCGTCCGGCGTGGTCGCGCGAGTGGTGGCCAGCGGGCCCATCTGGGTCTTGCCGAGGACGATGCCGCCGGCCGCGGTGAGCCGGCGTACGGCGGTCGCGTCGTACGGCGGCAGGAACTTCTCGAACAGGTAGGAGTTCGCCGTGGTCGGGATGCCACGGGTGTAGTAGTTGTCCTTGATAGCAAGGGGAATGCCGTGCAAGGCGCCACCCCGGGAACGGCCGAGCTCTTTCGCGCGGGCGAGCGCCTGGTCGGCGAGGACGAGATTGAAGGCCTGGTACGTCGCGTCGAAGGCGGCGATTCTGGCGAGGTAAGCTTCGAGGAGCTTTTCGGGCTGCCAGCGGCCGGTGCGGATCAGGGTCGCGGCCTCGGCGATGGTGAGTTCGGTGAGATCGGCGAGCGCCTCGGAGCGGACCGGCGTGGTGATGTCCTGGAGCGAGGCGGGCGCGGCCGGTCCGGCGTACGCGACTGCCGGTAGGGCGATCGTGCCGACTGTCACGGCCGCCGCCAACGCGCTTGCTCTCTGCAGGAACGCCCGTCGGTCGACTCGGGTGTCCATCGGTGCGTCGTCCTCCAGCGGGCGCAGCGAGGCGATCGGCGGGCGGGCTGCCGGGGTCGCCGTCATGACTGACGCTCGCTGTCGATCGAGGGGTAGAGGGCGGGCGGCGCCGCCTGCTGTGCCAGGGCCGCATGATCGGCCGGGTCACTGCCTTCCGGTACTGCGAATTGGTACCCGGCGAGCGGAAGTACCGTCGTACGGACGAAGCTGCGCAGGCTCGCCAGCGCGGTGTCGCGACCAGGGCTGCCGGTCTCCGGATCCGGTTGGCTGCCGGCCGGGAGCTGGTCGAGATCGATGCCGATCGAGGCGAGCCGGGCGCGAATCATCCCGTCCAGCTCGGCGTCGGTGGGTTGGGTCAACGTCACCGGAGTACTCCTCTAGGTCTGCGACGGAAACTGCAGACCTTTTATGTCACGACATGTAAGCCGTCACATTTCGCTGACGTCGCAGCGATGTTAACGGTCGGGCCCCTGCTCCGGCAGAGCGTCGTCCACGGTCTCGGCGTACCCTCGTCGCCCGCTTCACAGCGTGCTCGTCGCGGCCGTCAGGGGCCTGCGGGGTGGGTTACTGGTTGGGGGTGCTGAGGCGGGCTCGGCTGTCGGGGGTGAGGGTGGTGAGGAGGTGGGGGGCGTCCAGGAGGTGGACGCTGCCGGGGTCGAGGAGGTGGGGGTGGAGGGCGTAGACATCGGCGCCTGATTTGGGGTCGATGTCGCCGTTGATGACGGCGACGAAGTCGGCGCGGGTGGCGGCGTCGAGGTCCCAGTAGCGGTCTGGTTCGAGGCGGGCTGTCAGGCGGCGCGCGAAGGTGGTGACGTCTTCCGATTCACCACGGAGGTATCCGACGACGGAGCCGTCGGCGCAGCGGACGACCACCTCCGTCGTACGGGCGGCCGCGTGCCAGCAGCAGACTTCCCAGAGGGTGACGCGGTCGCCGGCGCCGTGGACTTCCTCGAGCGTCGCCGCCATCAGCGCGACCTGACCGGCCTGGCGGACCAGGCTGTTCCCGTATCCGGCCGCGCTCAGATTCACGTCGTACCAGCGAAGCTGCATCGTCCGCAGGTCGATCCCGAACGGCAGCAGCGTCTTCGCCGATCCGGTCAGGTCGAACCGCTCCTCCACGGCCGCCGGATCGAACAGCTCCGAAGGCTCGCGCATCAACCCGATGAACCCCCGCTCCAGGGCGTCGAAGGTCACGCCGTTGAAGCTGAAAACCACGGGCAGCACATACCGCCCGCCGACCCGACGTACTGCTTCCAGATCGAGATCGACGTACTCCGTGGCGCCGCGCGGACCGGGCGCCGCGGTGAGGTTGCCGGAGTGCACCATCGCGTCCTGGTCGAAGCGCAACCGGGTCGGATCGCACAGCCCGACGAACGCCCACTCGTCGTCGAACACCGCGACGGCGAGATCGAGATCGGCGCGCTGGTCCGGCGGTTCGACCCAATGCAGGAAGAGCCGGAGCAAGTCGTCGTCCGGGATCGGCTGCACACTCCCCCGCGTCATCCGCCGCAACGTCGACGACGAACTCCGCTCCGAACCGGGAGCCACCAACTGCGCCAATTCCTCGTCGAGGAAGGCCCGCCGGACGGTAGGCAGATCGGTTGCCCTGCGCAACATTTCACCGACCAGTACGCCGGACAGCGCGGCGGCGAGGTCGGGCGGAAGGGGTTCACGTTCGTCGACGGCGGTCCAGAGGCGGGTCGTTCCGCCGCGGGGGAAGAAGAGGCGGAGGTCGCCTGGCGGCGTACGGACTTGGCCTAGGGCTGCGGTCAGTACGACGGGTGACACGTCCGAGACGGCGGTGGTCAGAGCGTCGACCAGAGTGCCGTGCGCATCGGGTGGCAGAGCGCGCGCGAGGTGGACGAGGCGGCGTACCAACTCGCCTGGTCGGTCGCGGAGGAGGTCCAGCGCGTGGCCGGGACGGTCGGCTGCGAAGGCTTCTTCGAGGCGGCTGGCGAAGGTCTTCAGGACGAAGCGGCCGTCCTCGACGCGCACTTGCGGATGTTGGACCGCCTCCGCGTAGACGGCTCGCCCGGCGGGGCTGTTGGAATCCAGCCAGCCCGAACCCGGCCGGGTCAGGACGGTGAGGTCCGAGTCCGGTGCGAGCGGGGTCTTGCGGAGGATGGCGAAGGCGAGGGCTGTGACTGGGTAGGCGGTGGCGTGTTCGAACGGGTGGAGGTTCTCGGCGATTCGCTTCCAGGCGCGCGGGTGGCGGTGCAGGTCATCGACGAGGCTTTCGAAGGGGATGCGATTGAGGCGCGCGAGGATGGTGCGCCGGGTGACGCGCGGGGCCGACAGGCGGCGTACGGGTGGGGTGCGGAGGCTGGGGTCGGCATCCATCAGGACGTAGAGCAGGCGCAGTACGTCGGTGGCGGTCTCGGCGAGGACGTCGAGGAGCGCGGGGTGCTCGGTGACGAGCGCGGCTAGGGCGACCGCGCGGGTTTCGCGGACGGGGATGTCGTCGGGCAGCCACGCGGGGTCGGTCAGCAGTACTGCGAGGTCGGCGCGATCCACCACGGACAACGGCGCCCGTCGGGACAACAGTTCGACCGCCGTACGACGAGCAGCATCGTCCCCCACCAACGCCAGCAACCGAAGCCGAACGCCCCCATCCTGCGAGCCTTCCGCACCAGCACCCGAACCTCCACCCGAATCCCCGGCTCCCACCATCCCAGCCGAATCCCCGGACCCTCGCAAATCAGCCGAATCCCCGGACCCTCGTAGATCAGCCGAATCCCCGGACCGTCGTAGATCAGCCGAATCGCTCGCCCTCCGCAACCCAGCCGAGTCCCCGGCCCCTCGTAGATCAGCCGAGTCCCCGGCGCTCCACAAACCAGCCGAATCCCTGGATCCACGCATACCAGCTGAATCCCCGGACCGACCCGATCGACCCGAACCGCTGGGGTCACCCGCTTCTGGCGACCTCCCCGCACCACTCACGTCATCCGACTCAGGTGCCCTACCGGAACCGCTCGGCTCACCCGCCTCGGGTGCTCTTCCGGCACCACTCACGTCACCCGCCTCGGGCGCCCTTCCAGCACCACTCACGTCACCCGCCTCATGCGAACTACCGGCACCACTGACGTCACCCGCCTCAGGGGACCTGCCGGCATCACTCAGGTGGGGGTGGAGGAAGGGGTCGTGCGGGTCGAGCGGGCGGAGGCAGATGGGGCAGGCGCTGTAGTCGGAGCCGTCCCAGCAGGAGGTGCAGACGAGGTGGGCGCAGGGCGAGACCGGGTGGACGGTTCTCGCTTCGCCGCAGAGTACGCAGGGCTGTTGTGGTTCCTGGAGCAGGCGGGCGAAAACCCTGTCTATGTAGAAGGTCTCGGTATTGCCGGGGACGCTCTCGGGGAAGCCGCGGAAGAGTGGAACGAGCTCAGCCTTCTTGCCGGACTCGCTGTCGAGCAACTCGAGAAGGGTCTGGCCGAAGCCGGTCAGGGCGAGCGGGTTGAGACCTGCGCAGTACCGGTACAGGGTGGCCGACAGGAGGAAACCGCGCTGGATCAGCTCGGCCTGCAAGGCGACCAGGCCGGCCTGGGTAGTCAGCGGATGCCGGAGCCATTGCCAAGCGGATCGGCGTACGGGCGGGGTCAGGCGCACGGCGTCAACCAGCCTCTTGCGGCGCAGCAGCACCGCGGCGAGCGCGTCAGGCATCGATTCCTCCCCCGGTTGGACAGAGTTGCCAGGGGCGGAGAGCGGACGCGCTACATGCCTGGTGAAGGAGAAGGAAGCACGTCCAGGAGCCGCCCCTGGCAAGAAGAACGCTACCGGCCCCCACCGACAGTTTCCGCACACCGCCGCCAACACCCGGCGCCGCTACCGACCGACCCAGCCCTGGAGACATCAACCGATAGCACTAGGGGCTCCGGACGGCAGATCGGTGTGCTCACCCACTCCTGATGCCCTTACCCCCCTCCTATAGCAGGGGGGTGACCCCGCCAAGGGGAGTTGGGCACACCGAAGCGGGGTCGTGTTAGGGGGTGAGGGTTCTGAGGAGTGCCCGTGGCGTGGGTGGCGCCCGAACCCAGGTCGTCGAAGAGGTGAGGCTCGACGTCTGCTGGAGGTGGGGTGGCGCGTCGGAGGTGGGCGCGTGCGGAGAGTGGAGCGGGGCGCGTGAAATATGGCGCCGGGTTAGGCCTGACGCGCCAGCGAGGTGACGCCGGGGTGCGGGAGGCGGGAGGCGGGGCCGGATCGGCCGGGGCCGCGTCGGTGGGGGACGGGCCGGGAAAGAGAGAAGTCTGGTATCAGGGTCGGGGCCGCCCCGCCCAGACCCCGATACCAGACACCTCAAGAGTAGAGGTGGTGGACAAGTCCTCAACCACCGGGACCCCGAAATGGCACTGATGCGCCGCGAGCAAACCCTTGAATGGATCAGACCAGTTCCGGAACTGGACCGGACCACTGACACAGGAGGTAAGCGCCCCACTGCACAGCGACACCAGCACCGCGAATCAGAACACGGATCGTGGCAACACGTCTACTCACGGCAGTTGTCTAAGAATTGCCTGTGAATTAAATCCATCCACCGTTCCCGGAAATCCCACTCGAGCGCCTCCGTAAGATATCGGTAAAGAAATCCACACCGACAGCCCGGAAAGGCGGTCCTGTCCGCCCATTCGCGCCGCATTGTCCAGTCAGTGGACCGATTCGCCTCACACTCGGATGATCTCGCCTCAACAGGCAGTTACCATCAAGGAACAAACCGCTCAGGTCTACCGTGTGAGGCCACATGATTCTGATCGGTCGGAGCAGGTGGGTTCCGCCCCGCCACTGGAAGCTCTGGTCGCTGCCGGCTCCGTCATTGGGCTACGTGCTCGGTGTCGAGGTTGTCGCGCTCGCGATCACCGTCGAGGCCGTCGCCGCTACTCTGCGCGCCGGCGTCAGGCCGTCCGAATGGGCCGCATTCGCGGTGGTCACGATCGCCGCGATCCTCCATCTGGAATCCGCCCGCGGTATCGAGCGCCGCCGCCAGCTCCCACCGAGCACCTCGCCGTACGCGAACCTGAAAAGCCTCTGGGTCTTCGCCGGCCTGTTGCTCCTTCCGCTCGCCCTCGCGATCGCGTTGATCGTCGCGTCGTATTGCTACTCCTGGATCCGCGCGTACGGCCGCACGATCGCGCACCGGAAGATCTTTTCCGCCGCCACGTACGTGTTGGCTAGCGCCGCAGCCGCCGCCGTACTGCGGGCGGGTGGTCTGCTCGCCGCACCACGTCTCCCGGACGACTTCTGGACCCTCGTCGTCGTGGTCGCCGCGATGCTCACCTGGTGGCTGGTGAACTTCGCCCTGGTGGTCGGGGCGATCCTGCTGGCCGCGCCGGACGCATCGGCTCGCGGCGCCCTCGGTGAGTTGTCCGACCAGTTCGTCGTAATGGCCGGCCTCGGCCTCGGCGTCGCGGTGGCGGCGCTGCAATCGTCGTACGCGTGGGTCGTGCCGATCCTGATGGTGACCGTGCTCGCGCTGCATCGCGACTTGCTGCTGCCGCAGTTCCAGCGGGCGGCGGGTACGGACGCGAAGACTGGTCTGGCGACACCGTCGTACTGGGCGAACGCCGTGCCGATCGAGTTGGCGCGGGCCGAGTCGCTGCGGAGTCCGGTCGGGCTGTTGTTGCTGGATCTGGACAGGTTCAAGGAGATCAACGACACCTATGGCCACCCCGCCGGCGACCGGGCGCTGCGTGCGGTCGGCGAGACCGTGCGGGCAGAAGTACGGCAGGGTGATCTTGTCGCGCGAGTCGGTGGCGACGAGTTGGCTGTATTACTGCCGGGCGCGTCCGAGGGCGAAGTACTGGAAGTCGCCGAACGGATTCGCGAACGCCTGACCACGTTGACTGTTTCGGTCGACACCGCCGTCGACGCCACCGCGATCATCGAGGGAGTGCCGGCGTCGATCGGCGCTGCTGTCTATCCGGATGTCGCTGGCACGATGGATCAGCTCGTGCTGGCGGCCGACAACGCTCTTCTGACCGCGAAGCGGGCCGGGCGCAACAAGATCGTCTCTGCCCGCCCGGCACCGCCCGCGATCACGGATCTGAAGATCACCGAATCCTGAGCAACGCCTTCCCCAGCAGGGCGCGGTCCTCGATCGCACGATGGGCCTCGCCGAGCTCGTCGAAGGCGAAGACGCGATCGATCACGGGGACGAGATCGCCGGCCAGCACCCGCCCGATCACGTCGCTGTGGGAGACCTGGTAGCTGTCGGCCTGGACATCGCGGATCCCTTGCGTGGTGATACCGCGCCGCTTCGCCTCGGCTTCGTCGTACTGCGCGAAGCTTCCGCTCGGCGTACCGTGCGCGGAGAACCACCCACCGTCCTTCACCGTACTGAACGCGGCCGCACCGAACGCACCGCCGGCCCCCTCGAACACCACGTCGACACCATTCGTTGCCTCTAGCACCAATTTCTCCCAGCCGGGCAACGTGTAGTCGATCACCACGTCCGCTCCCTGGGCCTTCGCGAGATCAAGTTTTGCCTGACCGCGCGCCGCCGCGACGACGTGCGCTCCGGCCTTGTGGGCCATCTGAATCAACAGCAGGCCCATTCCGCCGGCTGCCGCGGTAATCAGCACCTCTTTGCCTGCGAGATCTGGCGCTGATTTCTCGAGGAGGAGGGTTGTGAGGCCATCGCCGAGTGCAGCGATCGCTGTTTCGACGTCGAGCTGCTCCGGCAATTCCACCAATGAATCAGCCGGTACGGCGACGCGCTCGGCGTGCGCCCCGAATTGCTCGGTCCGGCCGATCACCGTCTTGCCGATCCACGCCTCGTCGATGCCTGGGCCGACTGCGTGAACCCGGCCGCCGACCGAATGACCTGGTATGTAGGGCGGAGTCACGTCGAAGTACTCCCGGTTCAACCCTCGCCGGATCGCCGTCTCCACCCAGATCACGTCGGTCACCTCGGCGTCGATCACCACCTGCCCCTCCCCCGCGGCAGGCTCCGGCCACTCCCGTACTTCGATTACTTCGGGCCCACCGAATTCCGTCACCACTGCTGCCCGCATATCTGCCCACTCCATTCGCTCTTTCGTCCGTCCCCCCAGACCCTGCAACCTCAACCATGGTTCGGGTCAAGCGAGCGGACCGCCAACACTGTCCAACCACCTCCCGCCGTACTCCGCTGAGCGTGAACGGCCCCGCGAAACGACCTGAAATCGAGGTTGATGAGTGTTGGCGGACCGCCAGGCCATCAGTACTCGGTGGAGGGGCCCGCGGGAAGGCGAAGGTGGAGGCGGGTCGCGCGGGCGGTAGGGCCGGAGCTCGGTGTGGGGTGCAAGTACTGATGGCGTGGCGGTCCGGAGGCCTCGGGGGTGCCCGGTTTCGGGAGTGACTGCGGGTTGTGGATGAAAGTGGGCGGGGTGTCGGTGGGGGTGGGTACTGTGCGGGGGGTGGTTGAGATGGTGTTTTTGGAGGGGGAGCCGCCTCGGGTGGGGCGGCTGGCGGTGCATGGGGAATTGGGGGTGGCGGGGTGGGTTGCTGATGGACAGGTGGAGCTGGTTCAGCTGCGGGGTGAGAAGCTCCGGCGGGTGAAGGTCGCCGCGAAGATGCTGACGGCGAGCGAGGCGCTGGAGTTCTTCACGCGACCGGCGGAAGAGAGCGATTCGGCCAGTCATCGGGCTTGGCGGGCGGCGGCGTTGGCCGGGGTCGGGCTGGTCGCGCGCGGGCGGCTGGTGCCGGACAAGGGGACGACCGGGCTCGGTGCGTGGCGGGTCGGTCCGTTGGACCCGGTGGATCGCGGCTGGCTGAAGAACCTTGCCGCGTCGATGCCCGCGGAAGCATACGCCGTACCGGTGGAAGGGTCGCGACCGTTGCGGTTGGCGGATCCTGAGCAGTTGGTGCGGGCGTTCTGGGATGCGCTGGCAGATGCGTTGGTCCGTACGCCGGCCGCCGGGCTGGCCGTGCGGGAAAGCGCGCGACCGTTCGCCGATCAGGAGCCGATGGAGATCGCCGGGCCGACCGAGTGGCTCGACGAGACCGCGTTGAGTGAAGAGGCAGGCGCACGACTTGTACTGCGTATCGAGCCGCCGGAGGACGATGCCGATTTCAAGGCAGTGCTGCAGTTGCGAAGCGGCGTCGATCCGAGCCTGCTGGTCGATGTGGCAGACGTGTGGAACGCACCGGCCGCAGTACTGACTGCCCTTGGGGAACGCGCGGAGACCGATCTGCTGTTGGCGTTGCGACGTGGAGCGCGGGTTTGGCCGCCTCTCGGTGCGGCGTTGAAGGACGCGGCACCGCACGAGGTGGGGATCGACGACGATGCGCTCGACGAGTTGGCGAGCGACAGCGCCGCGTTGGACGGAGCCGGGATCGAGGTGCTGTGGCCGGCCGAGTTGTTCGCCGGCGAACTCGCAGTACGAGGTGCTGTTGCTACTCCGACACCAGGTGCGGTGACGGGACCGGATTTCAGTCTGCACGATCTGCTCGCGTTCAAGTGGCGGCCGACCATCGACGGGCAGGAGCTGACCGAGGCCGAGGTCGCCGCGTTGGCCGAGGCGAAGCGGCCGATGATCCGGATGCGTGGGCGTTGGGTGCGGATCGACCAGGATCTCGCGCGGAAATTGCGGCGTGGTGGTTCGCGGAAGTTGACCGGGGCCGAGGCGCTCGGGGCTGCGCTGACGGGGACGATCGAGGTCGACGGTGAGCTGGTCGCGTTCGATGCGGGTGGTTCGCTGCGGACGATGCTGGATCGGCTCCGTTCGGCGCGTGATCCCGAGCCTGTGGAAGAGCCGATCGGGTTGCGGGCGACCTTGCGCGACTATCAGAAGCGCGGTGTGGCGTGGATGGCGCACCTGGCGGATCTCGGGCTCGGCGGGTGTCTGGCGGACGACATGGGCCTGGGCAAGACGATCCAGGTGATCGCGCTGCATCTTCAGTTGCGGCGGCGCGGACGCGGGCCGACGTTGGTGGTCTGTCCGTCGACCTTGCTGGGCACTTGGGAGCGGGAGCTGGGGAAGTTCGCGCCGGACGTGCCGACGCGGCGGTACCACGGGACCGGGCGGAATCTCAGCGATCTGGGCGCGGACGAAGTGGTGCTCACGACGTACGGGGTCGTGCGGCAGAATCACCGGGTGCTCGGCGAGATCTTCTGGGGACTGGCGGTCGCCGACGAAGCGCAGCATGCCAAGAATCCCTTGTCCAGGACGGCTCGTGCGCTACGGACGCTGCCTGCGGCAACCAGGCTGGCGTTGACCGGTACGCCGGTCGAGAACCGTCTGTCGGAGTTGTGGTCGATTCTGGACTGGGCGGCGCCGGGGTTGCTGGGGACTCTCGATCGCTTCCGACATGACATCGCCGTACCGGTTGAGCGGTATCACGACGAGGAGGCGACTGCTCGGCTCGCGCGGGTGACGCGGCCGTTCCTGTTGCGCCGGAAGAAGACCGATCCGGGGATCGCGCCGGAGTTGCCGCAGAAGACCGAGCACGACGTCGTCGTACCGCTGACTGCTGAGCAGGCGACGCTCTACCAGGCCGTGGCGAAGGAGACGCTGGCGAAGATCGAGGAGGCAGAGGGGATCGCGCGGCGTGGGTTGGTGCTGAGTTTGCTGACGCAGCTCAAGCAGGTCTGCAATCATCCGGCGCAGTTCTTGCATGAGCCTGGGCCGCTCCCCCGGCGTTCTGGGAAGCTCGCGGCGCTCGATGAGTTGCTCGATGTGATCCTGGCGGAGGGCGAGTCGGTGCTGATCTTCAGTCAGTACGTCGAGATGTGCCGGTTGATCGAGTCGCATCTGGCGGCACGGCAGGTTCGATCGCTCTTCCTGCATGGTGGGATCGGGGTGCGGAAGCGCGAGCAGTTGGTCGAGCAGTTCCAGGCGGGCGAGGCGCAGGTGTTCTTGTTGTCGCTGAAGGCTGGTGGGGTTGGGCTCACGCTGACAAAGGCGACGCATGTTGTGCATTACGACCGTTGGTGGAATCCGGCTGTTGAGGATCAGGCGACGGATCGTGCTTACCGGATCGGGCAGGATCGGCCGGTTCAGGTACATCGGCTGGTCACCGAGAACACGCTCGAGGACCGCATCTCGACGGTGATCGCCGCGAAGCGCAATCTGGCGGACGCGGTAGTCGGCTCGGGCGAAGCTTGGCTCAGCGAACTGTCCGACACCGAGCTCAGCGAGTTGGTAGAGCTGTCGACCACACCAGCCAAGTCGGGTGCGGCGAGCGCCTACAACCCTTCCTCCGTTGGAAAGACGCCATGAACCCCCGTACGCCGGACCGCCCATCGCGCACCTTCCCGGATACACGTAACGCCGCCTGCACTCCGGCGCACCGGCTCTGCGGTTTCTCCGGGGAACGCAGCGCGAGTCGTACGCGGGCGCTCGGCTCGCGGTGGTCCGCCGACAAGCGCGTGAACGAGCAGCTTGCCGCCGCCTCCTCGCTCGCGGTTCGGGTTGAGGGAGCGGACCGCCAACACTCATCAAGCACCACGCGGCGGGCTCCGCTGAGCGTGGCGAGCTTCTCGAAACGGGCTTACAGCGGAGTTGATGAGTGTTGGCGGTCCGGGCGCCGGGTCCGCTGGTGTGGGAGGGCGGCGTGAACGAGCGGGTGCCGTGGCAGGGGTGGCGGCGGGCGGAGGAGAACGCGGGGTTGCCGGCTGCCAAGGGGCCGGGGAGTCGGCGACCTTTTGGGCAGACGTGGTGGGGGAAGGCGTGGGTCGATGCGCTGGTGCATCGGTCGAACCTGGATCCGGGGCGGTTGAGTCGCGGGCGGTCGTATGCGCGACGTGGGAGTGTGCTAGAGCTGTCGGTGGATCCGGGAGTGGTGAGCGCGATCGTCCAGGGCAGCCGGACTACGCCGTACGAGGTGAAGGTACGGATCCGGGCGTTCACGGATGACGAGTGGGAAGCCGTTCTGGATGTGGTGTCGGCTCAGATCGGGCGGGTCGCGGCGTTGCTCGACGGGGAGCTGCCGCCTGAGGTTGTGGATGATGCGCAGGCGGCTGGGTTGGAGTTGTTGCCGGATGCGGGTGAGGTCAAGACCGCGTGCAACTGTCCGGACTTTGCTGTTCCTTGTAAGCATTCGGCGGCTGTGTGTTTCTTGATCGCGGATGCGCTGGATGAGGATCCGTTCTTCTTGTTGTTGCTGCGTGGGCGGAAGCGCGACGAGTTGATGGCGGCGTTGCGGGCTCGCCGGTCGACTGGTGGTGAGCAGCCGGTGGTGAAGCGGCGGCCGGTCGGCGTACCGGCCAAGGCTGCGTTCGCGAAGAAGGTTGGTCCGGTGCCGTTACCCCCGAAGCCGATGGCGCAACCGGGGGTGCCGTCGGCGGTGTTGATGCTGGATCCGCCGCGGCAGTCGGGGATCGATGCGCAGGATCTGGTGGCGTTGGCGACGGATGCGGCGCGACGGGCGTGGGAGTTGGCGTCGGGTGATGGGGACGGTGGGCTCGGGCTGACGCGGGATGAGGATCTGGCGCGGCGGGCGGCGGGATTGCTGGGGACGTCGGCTCTTGCGGATTTGGCACATCGGGCTGGCATCCCTGCTCGGCAACTGACCAGCTGGGCGATCGCGTGGCGCGAGGGTGGTGCAGGTGGATTCGCGGTCGCAGTCTCGCCGGTGGAGACCACGAGCGCGACTCCGCCCGCCGAAGGTGCGGCGGGGAGTTCGGTGGTTCGGGGTGGGGGCGACGCGGGGATGGCGGAGGGGCGGGAGGCGTTGGGGGCTGGGGCTGTGGTGGAGGGGAACCGGGTGACGGCGGGACGGCGGCAGTTGCGGATGGGGATGGATGGGCTCTGGTATCTGTTCGGGGAACAGTTCGGCGATTGGGTACTGCGCGGTCCGGGAGCCGCAGATCCCCGCGAGCTCCTCGGAGCCGGAGCACTTGGAGCCGGAGGCCCGCTCAGCTGACGGGTTACTCGGAGGCGGCAGACGACTCGGAGAGGCGACCTCTTGGTTGCCGGCTGCTGGGAGGCGGCGGGCCGCTCCGAGGTTGCGGCCGTTCGGGCGGCGGTGGGCTACTCCGAGGCGGCGGGTTGGTTGGATCGCTGGTTAGTGGGGTTGTTGGTGGTGCGGGAGGTCACGAAGGCTTGGGTCAGGCGGGAGATTACGTCGTACGGGATGGGCTTGTTGAGGGGGAACTTGAGGGTGCTTTTGCCGGAGAGGTAGGGGGCGAGGGCGGTGGTGAGGGTTTCGTCGCCGGTGGGGACCGGGTAGACGGAGATGTGTTGTTTCCAGCCGCTGAAGTAGAGCAGCGCTTCGTCGTTCATCGTGACCGTGGGGATCTGGGTAACTGATTTTCTCCCCGGCATCGGGTACGGCGGCCAGAATCGTCTGCCGCACCTGTTGAAGGATTTCCTGTACGCCGGCAGGAAACTCAGCGATGTAGTCGTCGACAGAAGTTGCCATAAGCCCATCCTGCGCCCACCGCCCACTATCCGGCCAGACGCAAGCTTTTCGATCCCTGCTTAATGGCGGGTTTTGCTTTTGCATAGACCGGAATTGCTGCGCAGACTCGTCCTATGACCGAGGCGCTCAGCATCGATCTGCTCGGCCCGCTGACAATCCGATCGGGCGGTTCCGAACTGAACGCCGGCCCGGTCCGGCAGCAGGCACTGCTCGCCGTACTGGCACTGCGGGCCAACCACGTCACCTCCCCCGAGCAACTGCTCGACCTGGTGTGGGACGAGGAACCGCCTGCCACAGGACCGAAAGTCATCCCCACGTATGTCTACCGGATCCGCAAGTTGCTGCCACCCGGCGTCTCCCTCGAACACCGCACGACCGGCTACGTCATGCATCTGCCACCCGACTGCCTGGACGTCGATCGCTTCGAGACCAAGATCGCAGCCGCGGCCCAGGTCGGCGACCCGGCGCTCTACCGCGAAGCACTCGCTCTGTTCCGGGGTGAGCCACTCAGTGGACTCCCCAGCAACTACCTCGCAGCTCAGCGCCAGCGACTGATCGCCCGCCGTGACGTCGCCGTCCGCGACCGCCTCGACCTGGAACTTGCCGCAGGCAACCATGCGGAACTCGTGCCCGAACTGCTCACCCTCGTCTCCGCCCACCCTCTCGACGAGCGCTACGCGAGCCGCCTGATCGCAGCCCAGTTCCACAGCGGCCGCCAGGCAGAGGCACTCGAGACCTACGCCAAAACCAGAGCGACCCTGCTCGACGAGCTAGGTGTCGAGCCCGGCCCCGAGCTGCGAGCAGTTCACCAATCCGTACTACGCAACGAAAGCACCGGACACGACGAGCTCCCGTACAGCGGCGCCACCTTCATCGGCCGTACGACGGAACTCGCAACCGTCGTCGCCGCACTCGATCCAGCTACCCGAACCGCTCCCCCGGTCGTCGCCATCGACGGGATGGCCGGCATCGGCAAGACCTCGCTGGCAGTTCAGGCCGGCCACCGACTCGTCTCGGCGTACCCGGACGGCCGGTTGTTCGTGGATCTGCACGGTCACACCCCCGGCCGGGTGCCGCTCACGACCGAGGCCGCGATCGACCACCTGCTCCGCGGCATCGGCGTGCCGCCGCAGCAGATCCCCGGCTGTCTCGAGGACCGGCTGGCGATGTGGCGGTCGAAGACGGCCGGCCGACAGCTCCTCATCGTGCTGGACAATGCACCGGACGCCAGATCAGTCCGACCCTTGTTGCCGGGGGCAATCACCTGCGCAGTGCTGCTCACCAGCCGTCCGCAGCTGACCGATCTCGACACGAGCCACCGGATCGCACTGGAGTTGCTGCCGGGGACCGACGCGGCGAGCCTGCTGACCGAGATTGTCGGCGCGGATCGGACCAGTACCGAGCAGTCAGCCGTCGAGGAACTTGCCGAACGCTGCGGCCGGCTACCGCTCGCGATCCGCATCGCCGGGTCCAGGCTGCGGCACCGCCCGTCCTGGACCGTGGCGCATTTCAACCAGCGGTTGAAGGACCAGGACCGCCGGTTGAACGAGCTGAGCCGGGACGCGGGTGGCGTCGCGCCGGCATTCGCCGTCTCGTACGAGCAACTCCCGGCCGACCAGCGTGCCGTCTTCCGCCGACTGGGTCTGATGCCGGGCAAGGACATCGACGCGTACGGCGCCGCCGCGCTCTGCGAACTGACCGTCCGCGACACGGAGCAGATCCTGGAGAACCTGGTCGACGCCAGCCTGTTGCTTCAGCCGGTCCCGGATCGGTTCGAGTTCCACGACCTGCTGCGCGAGTACGCCGGCCAGGTGGCCGCCGATGAGGAGAACGAGACCGATCGCGACGCAGCGATTGACCGGCTCCTCGCGTACTACGCGCACACGGCGCACCGCTCGGCGGCGTACCACCATGATCTGCTCCTGGATGCACCTCCAGCGAGCGAATCATTGCCCGACGTCAGCGCGGATCTACGCTGGGCCGACAGCGAACGGGTGAACCTGGTCGCCGCCGTGGAACTGGCTGAGCGCACCAAGCGGGACGAACTGGCCAGTGCGTTGGCGATCGCGGTGGCGCCGTATCTGCACGACCGGGGTCGGCAGGACGAGCTGGACGTCGTACTGACTGCTGGGCTGACGGCTGCGCAGCGTTCGGAGGATCGATCGGCCGAAGCACGGCTGCTCTACCTGCGCGGACACATCGGTCAATTCCGGTGCGGTCCGGAGAAGGGCGTCTGCGATCTCCGGCGCTCTGCGGAACTGGCTGCGGACGAAGCGCCCGCAGTACGGGCTCACATCCTTGGATCACTCGGTTACACCGCCGGGGCGCTCGACCTCCGCTCGGATTGGCGTGACCTGCTGCGCGAGTCGCTTCGTCTGGCGCAGTTGGCCGACGACCGGCGCGTGATCGTGACGCCGCTCGGTCACCTGGCTGCACTGCACGCGCGGCAGTGGGAGTTCTCTACGGCACTCGAGTACTACGAACAGGCGTTGTCAGTAGCCCGTGATCTTGGCGACGAACGCCTCCAACCAGATCTGCTCAACGGAATCGCCCGCTGTTTGCTAGATGCCGGGAAGCCGTACGACGCGTTGCAGGCGGCTCGTGCTGCGCAGCGACTGGCTTCACAGCTCACCCAGGACTTCTCGCTCAGCTACACGCTCTGCTATCTCGGGGACGCCTACCGGCAGCTCGGTTGGGCAGACAAGGCGGTTGATACGCATCAGCAAGCGCTGCAGATTGCTGTCGGCAACTGCACCCACCTGGACGACGTGGACGCCCGGCTGAGTCTCGGGGCCAGCCTGCTCGCCGCAGGCCGTAGTACGGAGGCTGACGAGCAGTACGCCCTCGTACTACGCCTCTGCGAGGAGCGGGGCCACGTACTCGGAATCGCTCAGGCGTTGACCGGTCTCGCCGATTGTGTCCAGGCGACCTCTCCCGGTCAGGCGCGGGCGCTTCTCGAGCGAGCGCTGGATCGGGTCGACGGCGTCCACCCGATAGCGGCGGAGCGGCTCCGCGCCAGATTGACCGGGGTGCCAGCACCGATTCAGTAAAGCTTCATCGCGCTCGGCGGAGGGCGGTGTGGGTTTCCAGGGCTGGGATCAGGTGGGCGGCGATTTTGGCGTGGCCTTCGACTGAGGGGTGGACGCCGTCGGTGCAGTCTTCGGGGGTGATCCAGTTGGTGGTGTCGATGTAGATCACGTTGTCGACGGCCTTGGCGGCGGCTTCGATGGTGGTGGCGTGCTTGCCACTGAAGGGGCTCAGGGCAACAATCGTCGCCGAGGGATACGACGTACGGACGCGCGCGAGATAGGCGGCGTACTGGTCGGTGGTGAGGGTTTCGTCGTTGACACCGAGGTTGAGGACGACTGCCTCGGGTTGCTCGACGCGTTCGGCCGGGGAGCCGGCGAAGTTCCAGCCGAAGGAATCCAGACCGTTCGGGACCTCGCCGTTGCCGGTGCGGACGATGCCCTGGCGGCCGAACCCGACCTGGTACGCCGTTGCGCCGAACGCTCGGGCGGTGAGATACGCGTACGACTTGGTGCCGTCTGCGCCGTCGGACTCCGGGTGCGCGCTGAGCGCCCGGACGCCCTGGGTGATGGAGTCGCCGTAGAACTCGAGTCGAGGACCGGCCGGGCGACCGATCAGGCGGAGGCGGGTGTTGACGTCGAGGACGAGGCCCGCGAAGACGACCGCGCATTCGAAGGGCGGGTTCCAGCGGTTGACGAACTCGTTGACGTCCTTCACCACGACCTCGACCGTGTGCCGACCGGTCTCGGCGGTCAGTTCGATCACTGGCTGCTCGATCAGGTGCAACTCGGGTTCTTGGTCGTCGAGCGAGATCCAGAGATGCGGGGCAACCGTCAGACCGTTGGTGTCGAAGAGCAACTGGAGGCGTTCACCGGCGAAGGAGAAGCTGATCCTCGACCCGGAGTTGACGGTGATCGCGAGGCCGGGCTGCTGCGCCCACTGCCCCTCGAGCACGATCCGCGGATCACTAGGAGCAACTACCTCACCCGGTTCGAAGTCGTTCACAAGACCCCATTCTGCCGGGCTCCCACACCGAGCATCACCGTGGCTCACCATCCGTCCTTGTGGGCTCGGGCTTCGAAGAGCAGGATGCCGGCGGACAGCGCGACGTTGAGTGAGTCGGCCTGGCCGAGCATCGGGATCGACACCTTGCCGAAGCCCTGCTGATGCCACTTCTCCGACAGCCCACCGCCTTCCGAACCGACCACGAACGCGGTCGGCTTTCCCCTGTACGGCGTATCGCGGTAGCTCCCCGTTGCCTCAGGGTCGGCCAGGTGCACCTCGACCCGGTGCTCGCGCAACCACGCCGCTGCTGTGGAGATCTCGTCGAACTCGAGCACCGGCGTACTGAGAACGAGCCCGCGACTCGCGGCGTACACGGCCGGATGGGTGGGACGTGCCCTGCGGTTGGTGAGGACCAGACAGTCGGCGCGAGCAGCATCGACCGTGCGGATCAGGGTGCCGAGATTGCCGGCGTACTCGACTCCGTCCGCGACCAGGATCAGCGAGGACTCGTCGAAGCGGAACTCGTCCTGCCGCCAGACCGGAAGCCGGGCGATCGAGAGCAGGCCGTCCGATCGGTTCTTGCGCGTGATTCGCGCGTACAGCTTCGGCGAGATCCGGTAGATCTCGTTGGCACGGGCTGCTACTTGTTCCGCTGTGGTGCCCTCTGCTTCTTCGGGACAGTAGAAGAAGGTGGTGATGGTGGCCTGGGTGGTGAGCAACTGGTTGTGCTCCCAGGTGCCCTCGACCAGGATGCGGCCGGGGACAGAATCCTTGCGGACGGCGAGCAGCTCGCGGTACTGCGGGTGCTGAGCGCCGATCGGCAGGGCGTCGAGACGTGACGGTGCCATGGTGAGACTCCGGTGTGATGAACACAGCAAGCTCACCCGGGGACGTGACTGTCCGCGCCGGGATGCCTGCTGGGGGTCGGCTAGAGCGTTTGAGGACGCACTAGCCGAGGAGTCTCATCATGCTTGCGATGGTAGGGAGGCACCGCTGCGGCGTCACCTGGTTTTCGGTTGTCCACAGGCAGGCGGGCCGTCGGTTTCCGATCTGTCCGCCGGGGTCGATAAAGTCCGGGGTCTGGTCGCTTGTTCAGGGCCGCACGGGAGGAGGACCTGATGGACGCGACATTGCTGGACGCGGAGGCCGAAGCGGCCGTACTGCGCGTCTACCGGCAGGTGTTCGCCGTGCTCGCCCGCGAGGCCGGCGCGATGATCGTGGATCCGGACCTGCTGGACGTCGACCAGGCGATCCTGGACGCGTTCGCCGAGGCCGGCAGCGACGGGTTGACCGTGGAGCAGGCCTCGCTGGCCTGCCGTGGGTATCCGCACGAGGTGATCGTCCGGCGGTTCGAGGTGCTCCGGCAGTACGGCGCGATCACCAAACTGGTCGACCGTCCGAACGAGCTGCGGCACCGGGCCGCCTTCGCGCCGTACGTGATGTTGATGTTCCTCAAACGGATGTCCGTGCAAGGCGGGCAGGCCGAGCTGCACCAGCTGCTCACGCTCGAGGCACACAGCGTGAGCGATCCGCGCGCGACCGAGGACCAGGGGCAGGCGTCGATTGAGCGGCTGACCAAGGTCTTCCGGCTGCTCGGGAACGAGCTGGCGATCCTCGTCTCGACGTCGACAACCGCACAACTGCGCGAAAACGCCCAGCTTGCCTGGGGTAACGAGCGGCTGATCGAGCAGGCGGAGAAGGTGCACCGGATCGTGCTGGAGCGCTGGCCCACGCTGCACCGGGCCTGCACTTCGTTGCGGATGTCGCTCGCGGCTTATGCCGATGCAGTGCAGCTGGCTGCGGGCCGGCTGGTGGAGAGAGCCGGTACGACGCGCGCGCTCGGGCTGCTCCCGATCGAGACCTGGCTGACATTCACCCGGTCGAGCGAGACCGAGGTCCTCGCCGGTGTGCTCGACGGGCTGCTCTTCGACGCCGCCGCACCGGACTTCTCCCCCGAATCGATGCTCGAAGCGGTCGAGTCGGGGCGTCGTACCGGTACTGCGCGGATGGCACCACCGCGGCCTTCGGCGGAGACGGACGCACCGGAGTCGGCGGCCGCGACGGACCGGGAGGACCTGCGAGCCGAGGCCGAGCGGATCCTGGCGGGGCGATCGAGTGTGTCGATCATCGATGTGGTCGACGACGCGGGCGACTGGATCACCGCTCGACGAGTGCTGGCGGAGCTGACCGCGGCGCATCTGCATGACGAGCTGGATTACGAGCTCCTCTGGGCGGACGGGATGCGGATCGACCCGACGGCGGGGACCCCGTGGGCGACCGAGGGTACGTTCCGGCGGGTGAACCGATGACTGCCGAAAGTGTGGTCGAGGGGCGTCTCTACAACGCTCTGTGGTGGGCGAAAGTGCAGTCGGGCGGACCTTTGCAGGTATCGCCGGACACACCTGCGGTCGCAGGGCTGACACGGGCCGCCGAGCCTGACGGCTCTTCTGTCTGGATGCTGCCGACACTTCCGGACGGCGCCGGGCACTCGGTTCTGGACGAGCTGGGCACTCCCCCGGTCGCCGTCGAGCAACCGAACGAGACCGCGCGCGTCCTCGCCATCTGCGTCACCTGCTGCTGGCCCGACCGAGACGGCCCAGCCTGGCCCGGCGCAGTCGGCACCCTCACCCAGATCAAGGCCGTGTACGCCGGTATGCGCGGCCGCCCCGAGCAATCGAGCGACCTCACGCTCATCATCGGCAGCCTCCGCCGCCTCCACGCCACCCACTGGCTCCTCTGGAACGAAAGGGCCGGCGAAGTCCGCCTAGGCCCCCGCGTCATCACCTGGGGACCGCCCCAGCTAGCCACCCTCAGAGAACTCTGCCGAGTCCTCCCTGACCCGCCCCCTGCAGTATTGGCCGCGCCCCGCACCCCCGAGATCCACCCCGAGCCGCTACCCGCGGATGCGGACGCACCTCCCGCCACCCCGGCCGCTTCAGAAACCGCAACCACCGTTTCGGAGGTTGAAGATGACTGAGCAGCATGCTCTCTTCGACAACCTGCTGCAGGACTTGAGCGACCGCTCGCGTGACGAGGTGCTGGCTGCTTTCAGTGCTGTGCAGTACGCCGCCCATCCGGTGGCCGAAGTCCAACTCGCTGGGCTTCGGGATGTGACCCTGCGCCGCCAGGTGCAGAAGATGCTGAAGCTGATCGGCCGCGTCCTCGTGCAGGTCGACGGCACCCACTGGACCGCCGGTTACGCGGACGACATCGCGGAAATCCTGACTGCCCAGGGCTGGCAGCCGCTGTCGGTAGTCGACCGCGCAGTGCTTGTTCTGGTGCTGGTGCATTCGGTAGCGATCCCGCGCAGCGAAGGCATTCTGACCGGCGACAGCTGGAAGTCCGCCCGTCCGACCACCGTCGACGAACTCCGTACGACGAAGATCAGCAGCGAAGAGCGCCGCCTCTCGCTGCAACGACTGCGCGCCGCCGGCCTGATCCAGCTCTCCGGCGACCACTCCGGCGGCCCGAGCTACATCCCCGGTCCGCAACTCCAACGCCTCACCCCCGCGGCCCGGCGCCGGTTGCAGGATCAGCTGATCCTCGCCGCCGCCCCGGCCAGCCCGATCGCGGAGGCCATCCGCGCGCGCAAGGGCATCACCGATGAAGAAGGAGCGGCATGAGCAGTCCCGTTGAGGACGGACCGTTCGACATCCTCGGCTCGAAAGTGCTGCTCGGCGTCCAGGTCGTCGACCTGTCCAGGTTGTCGACCCACCCGATCCCGATGGTCGGCCAAGGCCTCGTCACCGTCGCCGGTCAGGGCCCGGTCGACTCCAACGGCGCCGGCAAATCCTCCTGGATCGCCGCGCTGTCGCTGCTCCATGCCGACGACCAATGGCGCCTCACCAGCGGCGCTCCCGGCGCGGCCGAGCTCCTGTTCACGGCCGAAGCGGCCGGCCAGGAAGGCAACTGGTCGAACGTCGACCGCGGCTACATCATCGGCGTCTTCTCCGACCCCGACCTCACCGAGCTCGCCGAGATCGAGGCGGCGGCGATCACCGTCTGGATCCGGATCAACCGCAAAGCGTCGTACCTGGATCTGCGCTGGAAGAACGGCCTGCACGTCCCCTTCGGCGCGACCGAGGCCGAACGCGCAGCCGGAGCAGACGCCTTGTGGGCCGCCCTCCCCCATTCCAACGGCCGCACCGACTTCCACGCGAACAAGCTCTCCTCCGTTCTGTACGGCGGCCAGGTGCGCTGCGTGTCGTTCCTCTCGACCTCAGTCCGTTCGTCACCGACCGCCAACCTGCTCGCCGAGCCGCTGAACGAGCTGGGCCCGGCCCGTATCTTCAACGCGATCGCCACCCTGACCGGCCTCGACCACGAGCTCGAACAAGAGCAGGCCCACCGATCCGCGGAGCACACCCAGCGCGAGGCGACCAAGCAGGCGACGGCCGATCTGCAGCGCTGGGAGCAGGAGATGGCCACGGTCGAGGCCGGCATCCTGCAACGTGCAGCGGCCCGATCCGCGCTCGCCGACGCGCGGGAGTCCTGGAAGGCGCGCTGCGCTCGCCACCTCGTCGACGGCGATGCCCGCAACAGCGACATTCTGCACGAGCTGACCGAGCTCGACCAGCGCGTCGCCGAGCAGGAGGCCCGCCGGGAAGCAGTCGACACGGAGATAGATGCCTTCGGCAACGAAGAGACTCTGCTCCGGGATGCTCAGCTGACCCGGCAGGAACGTGACCATCTCGATGCACGGGACCGCGAACTGGACCTTGCCCAGCGTTCGGTTCGTGAGCAACTCGAACGACTCGGCCAGGAGCACCGTCGACTGGTTGAAGCCGGCCGCTCCGCGGATGGCCGGGATCTGGATGCTGCCGCAGCGGAGCAGGACGAGGCTCGCGAGGCGCTCGAAGAGCACATCGGACGCGATCACGCGGCTCGTGCTTACGTTGACCAGGCGACGGCGTTGCTGCGCGAGGCGGAGAGCGGTCAGACCGTGTCCGCGCCTCAGCAGCAGGTGCTGGAGAACGCGGGAATCGCGTGCGGCGCCTTGACCGACATCACCGAACTGGGTGAGAACGACCGCACCGAGTGGGAGCCGCGACTGGCGCCATACCGGGAAGCGGTTGTCGTCGACGCGGAGGATGCTGCGCTGGCTGCGGCTGCTTTGTCGGATGCTGGGTATGCGGGCTTCCTGCTGGTGCTCGCGAACCGCCCGGGTACTGCGTTCAAGGGTGGTCCGGCCTCGGCGGACAAGCGGTTCAAGCTGGACGCATTCTTCGTGGCGCTGGCTTCGCGGGCCGCGAAGGAGGTCATCGACGAGGCCGCTGGTGTCGTAGCGGTCGGACAGTTCGACGAGCCGATCACCGGCCGGACCGCCCGGATCGAGGCCGCTCGCCGTCGACTCGAGGCGGCTGTCGACGCCCGATCCGCGGCAGCTTCGGCGTTGGAGCAGGCACGTGCCCGGGTCGAACAAGCCGAGCGCCGTACTGCGGCCGCTCGCGCGCTGGGGGCCGCTGCCGACGTACAGGAGCAGATCCTCGCGCTCCGGGAGGCGAATGATCGCCACGAGAACGATCGGGACGCGCTGGCTCCGTCACTGCAGGCTGCCAAGGAGGCGGCCGAGGCTGCCGCCGGACAGCAACTCGTGCGGGACGAGCGGCTGAAGAACCTCGAGGCCACCCGGCGGGATCACGACCGGATCCTCGACGATCTCGCCCGACGCCGGCTGGTACTGCTGGAGGAGCAGACTTCGCTCGACCTGGTCGCGCGGACCACCGCGTGGGGAGCATCGGCCGCCGAGGCCAGCGACTTCCTGCTCGGGCTCCCCGACGACACCCAGCGCCGGACCACGGCCGACTGGAATCACCAGGCTTGCACTCAACTCGACGACGTCGTACGCCGTTGCTTCCCGAACGCCCGGTCGCGCGAGGAGATCCCGGCCGAGCTCTGGGAGATCCTGAACGGTGCGGACGGTTGGTCCAACGGGACTCTGGGTGCACGAGTTGCGTTGGTGCCGGCGTTGCAGCGGACGTTGGCGAGTCATTTGGCTCAGCACGAGACGTTCGACAGCCTCCAGCAACAGCAGATCGCCAGTCAGCGCGCCGAGCGGAACGCTGCGCTCGAGCGGGCTCGCGAGGGCCTGGGCGAGGCGGAAAGCACCGCTCGTGCTCACCGCGCGTCTTTGGCGGACGGGATCAAGTCGCGGCTTCGGTTGGTTTCGACTGAGTTCGACCGGCTCGATCAGCAGTACGGCGGGTATGGGGCAAAGCTCGAATATCCGGAGCCTGACCCGCCGGCCGAGCCCGACAAGCCGTGGAAGTGGACCGTCACGCCGAAGTGGCGGCGGTCGGAGGGCGGGCCGTTCTCCGCGTTCAACGTCAAGGGCAACACCGCCCAGATGGATGAGAAGGCGGTCAAACTCGTCTGTGCGGCGGCTCTTGCCGGTGGAAGTGACCGTCCGTTGCTCCTGATCCTCGACGAGCTGGGCCGCAACCTCGGCTCCCAGCACCGACGCGAGGCCGTCGCCTTGTTCGAGCAGATCGGGCGCGACCGCAACATCACGGTCATCGGTGCCCTCCAGGACGACATGGAGCGCTACGCGCTGGCCTCATCCCGCCTCTACGTCAAACTCCGCCGCTCCTCCGACACCATGGCCTACAACCAGGCCCCGGTCGTGAAGGGTAACGAGGAGTACGCCGCCCGAGTAGAACTCCTCCGAACCTGGCTCGACTCCTACCGAGGCCCCACCCCCACCCTCGACCTCCCCCCAGACCAACTCCCCACCGACACCGCGGCAGCCGGAGCCTCAACCCTCACCGACACGCCGGCAGCCACCACCCCCGCCCCAGCCCTCGCAGAGCCCGCGCCCCCGTCTACCCCCGCCGAAGCCACGGCGCCGAAGGCAGCCGGCGACTCTGCCCCTACCAAAGCCACGGCGCCGGAGGCAGCCGGCAAGGCCGAGCCTCCCCCGAAGCCACGTGCTACCCGGAAGCCCCGCGCCAAGCCAGTCGGCGAGGACCCAACCGCCTAGCGCCGGCCACGCTTCACGTTCCCACGAGCGCTCTTCCTCGGACCCGCTACCTGCACGCGGGTCGTGGATCAGCTCAGCGGGTGCGTTTCTGCGCGTGTTTCTGGTGAATGTTCGGGTTGGGGGTTGGGAGTGGGTTTTGGGTGGGTGGTTGCGGAAAGGGGACCCCGGTGGGTAAGGGTGACCTAGGTGTCGTTCACACTGGGGTGGTGACGTGTCAGCTGTTCCGCTCGGATCGTTCACACCGCGTAGGCGGAGCTCTGGCCAATGCGTCCCAGGTCGGCGTACCGTCTGCCGGGCAGGTCCAGCCGGCAACTGAGCGGAGGGCGTGAGATGGCATCTTGGCTGCTACGCGCCCAGTGGACGCACCGTGACGAAACCATCGAGCACCGGGCACTCCGGGTAGGCCGCACGCTGACGGCCGTGGCGGTGGCGTTTCCGGACGTCCACCTGTGGACCCAGGACGAGCGCTGGGGGTACCACGTCCTCGAATGCGACGCCGCGACTCCGCTGCAGGAGATGGTCGAGGCGACCACCAAGGTCCTCTCCAACGGCTCCAGTACCACGCGGCTCCATCTCCAGAGCACCGGTGACCTTCCGTGGCTGTTCGACCTCTCGATGGGAGGCACGCTCACCACCGCGGCCGATCAGCTGACACTGCACTGGAGCGACGACGACGCGCTGATCCAGTCCGAGCGCTTCGCCCAGGTACTCCGGGCCGTCGTCACGATCTGGGAACCCGAATGGGCCAGCATCGCCGATACCGAGCTGGCAGCGGCGGCTGGTGTCTTCCGCCGGGGCATTCCGATGATGGGCTGGCTGACCTATGTCCGCGGCCTGGTTGCCGGCGCTCACGGTATCGACATCAACCTGACTCCGTTCGAGCGCGGAACTCTCCTCCAGGCGCCGGTAGCCCCTGCCGACCTGACTCCGGTCCACGTCTGTGCCGCCGCAGCCCTGGTCGGCATCGCCCCCGAAGGCTCCTAGCCCCCAGTTCGTATCTAGGGTGGGCTCGTGACTGCCGCCACCGAAGTCCTCGCCGTATCAACCGCGTGGGACGCCGCACTCGTACGCAACGACGCCCAGCTGATCGCCACTTACATGGCCGATGACTGGGTCTATATCGGACCGGCCGGCCCCACTCCCAAGGCTGACATCATCGGCTGGATCGGCAGCGGTCAGCTGGCTCATCACACGATGGAAGCCATCGGTGCTCCGCGAGTCAGCGTCTACGGCGAGACCGCTGTCATCACTTCGCGCAAGCGCAGCACCGGCACCTGGGATGGTGTCTCCTACGCGGCCGACGAGTGGATCAGCGAGACCTTCGCTCTGTTGGAAGGCCGATGGCTCTGCATTCTCAGCCACAAGTGCCCGAACCTTGATCCGGAAACACATTAAGGGCCACCCGTGTGGGTGGCCCTTAACAGTGTGAATGTCCGGCGACGTCCTACTCTCCCACGACCTCCCGGTCGCAGTAC